>CAZXHR010000019.1:26060-35633 GCA_964640465.1 uncultured Opitutaceae bacterium | reverse complement strand
CGATCCTACCGCCTTCAGCCCCTGCCGACTACGAGGTCCCCGCTCGGGCGCTTACGCCACAGCTTACCAGCTGCCCGCTCACTCGACTACGAGGTCGCCGGTCGGACGCTTACTCTACAAGGCACCCCGTCAGGCGCTTACTCCCTAAGTATTTACTTTTCCTGTTCGATCCATAACTAACCAACCCGTCCCCGCTGTCTCACGTTCGGGGTCCACCTCAGGGGGGCCGCCACGAAGAAGAGTCCGCCAATGCTGTTGGTGAGAAGAGTGATGAAAAACCAAAACAGCGAAAAGAGCATGGCCTTTTCTACGTAAGTATCACCTCCGATTCTATAGACCCCGAAAAGGAAAGAGAAAGCCCCCTCCCGCACTCCAAAGCCGCTAATGCTCACCGGTATACTGATGATGACCAGGACGAGCGGAATAATGACGGCGAGCGACGAGAGGGGGATGCTCAGGGAGAGCGACTTCGCCAGTGCCGCAGCGGTGAGAACGAGGAGAACAACGATTACGAACGAAAGCACGAGCGCCTGTGCGAGTTGCCAAGGGTGATCGCGGTGAGCGAGGATTGCCCGAAAAGAGGAGGTCAAGGATCCTTGATTTTCCTTATTCATCAACCTTGGCGCGATGTGCTGAAACAACGAGCCGGGGAAAAGAAAGAACAAAAGCGTTGCGATGCTGCCGATTGCGAGGCTTACGCCGCTCAGATCCGAAAGCCGCCTCAGCTCGGGGTTGCCCACGACCTCCGAGAAACGGAGAATGAGGAGTGCGGCAAGGCACAGGGCAATGATACCCACAAGTCTGTCGGCCAGAACCGAGCAAGCCGCCTCCACTTTCCTTCCGGGGCTGTCTTTTGCAGCTATGTAGATGCGGACGGCATCTCCACCAGAGCTGCCAAGCAGGAAGGAATTGAAGAAGATCCCGATGAAGGTTACGCTCAAGGTTCTCCAGAATGGGAGTGCGATCTGCTGAATTTCCAAGAGGGCATGCCAGCGCAGCGCTCCGATCACGCTGCAGAGGGTGAGAAGAGCAATGGACATTCCGAACCAAGGTAGGCTGACCGAGGCGAGCGCCTTAAGAAAGGAGCCCCAGTCTACCTTGGCCCCAAGATAGACGAACACGATTAGGGAGAAGAGTCCCTTCAGGGTGAAAACGATGATCTTTGGAGAAGCTTTCATCGCGGAAGTTCCGATAGTAGCTCATTGTATAGATTGAGGTAACGCTGCGCACACGACGCCCAGCTCCACTTGTCGCTGAAAAAGGCAGCTCGCTTCCTGCGCTGCTCAGGGCATTCCGGCACGGTCGCCAGCACTTGTGCGAAGACCTCATGAATATCGCTGAAGTCGGGAGCTGCACGGAAGACATGGTCGCGGATCAGCGGACAGGCAGTGGCGATTTCATCGCTGATAAATGAGGGGCACCCGCAGGCAAGCGCCTCTTGAACTACGAGAGGGAATCCTTCGCCCATGCTCAGGAGGGTGAAGATGTCGGCTGCGTTAAGCCAGCGTGGGATCTGAGAATGGGATACTTGTCCCACCACACGAACATTCGGGAGATTCCATGCGCTCGGATCGATGGTACCGCGTCCGATCAGAACCCAGTGTACACGGGGATTTCGATGCGCCAGTGCCCTAATGCGCTCCAGCCCTTTTTTCTCAACAAAACGTCCCACGAATAGCCCGATCCCTCCGTCCGTGGGAAGACTTAGGGCTACGCGATCCTCGATACGGTCGCACCCGAGTCGGAATAGCGAGGAGTCCAATCCGTTGAAGATGGTTTCAGGGTGTCTTTCGGAGGTGAAGCAATCGCGATAGTAGGTCCTGACATTTTCGCTGATGAACACTACCTTAGTGGCAGTTCGGAGCAGGGGCCGGGTGAAAAGGGTTTCGGCCATCCGGTAGAGGAGCTTGTGATGTGGTCCCTTGAATGGGAGTGCCCCTATGTGCTGGGTGATAACAACAGGCTTCCTAAGTCTGCGCGCATGCCTAGCGGCCACCCGGCTGCTCTCATAGATGCAATCGTGAAGATGGACGATATCTGAAGCGGCAACTTCTTCGCGAAGCCTGCGCACGCTGCTTGGCGAAAGAATTGGATAGGGAATCCCCGTCCTATTCTCCACAATGTTCGTTCCCTGCAGGGGCAGAAGCATCGCCGGAGATTCTGTTGGCAGGCCGGAGGAAAACGCGGCCCAAGTGACACTACCGCCCATTCTCGACAAAGTTGCCGCGAGATTTCCAGCGACTATCTCTATACCTCCCCCGTGATTGGAGAAGTAGTTGCTGACCATCAGTATCTTCATGCCCAGTTGCAGGCCCGAAGGATGCGGTGCTGCATCTCGAGAACCGAGTAACCGTCTTCGGCGGAGATGTCCAATGGCGGCGTTCCCGAAAGGCACGATCTCACGAAGCGCGAATAGAGTTCATCGTTTCCATAAAGCGCTTTCCCAAAAACGTGCGAAAGTCCAGGGCGGATGCTTCCAAGCCAATGCTGCAGCGTGGCGAGGGCGGAGCTGCGCAAGACTGTGCTGGTGACGTGCTCACCGTCATTTGGAAGCGATATATATATATCCCTGAATACATCCACGACGGCGAGCCTTTCGCTGCCGCAGAGGAAGATCTGCCATTCGCTAATGGGTGCGACGAAGCTTACAGAGAGGCGCAGCGGGCACTTGTTACGGCCGACGAGGAAGGCGGTCAGTTGTGCGGGAGTCTGGCTGCCTGCGGAGTCCTTGTTAGCATACGCGTTTACCAGTTCAAAGGAACCTCCTCCAAGAATCTTCATCAAATAGAGCAGGTGGGGGCTCTCATCATAGAACAACCCTCCGGGCAGCTGTTGGAACCATTCTGGGAGGCGGCGGTTGGGGTTTGAGAACTGGGTGGCTTCGACGGCCATCAATTTACCCAGCTTCCCCGCTTTCAGATCAGCATGGGCGCGGGTAAACGCCGTGGAAAACTGGAAATTGTGCACCACGGCGAGGATCTTGCCGTTTTGTGTTGCGCAGGCCACCATGGCCCGGCCCTCCTCAGTATTCATCGCAAAGGGCTTCTCGGTGATCACATGTTTGCCCGCCTTGAGGCATTCCATGGCGAGGGATGCGTGCGTGAAGGGCGCGGTGGCAATGGCCACGGCGTCGACCTCGCTGAACCACGACGCGTCGCTAGCACGGGAGACCTCTGCGAAACGCGGAATCTTGTAATCCTTTGCCGCCTGGCTGGCCCTGCCGGGCTTATGGTCCATGATGCCGACGAGTTCAGCATCTGTCTGAGTGCGAATGGCCGGCACATGTCTGTGGAGGGAAACCCAGCCGGCGCCGATGACTGCGATGCGAAGCTTATTCATTCACAAAGAAAGTGCTTAGTTTGCGCTGGATGCCCAAGATGCTCAAAAGGAAGCTGCTGAATATGACCTGTATGCCTGCCGCCGTAAGGAAAATGCCGGGAGCGACCAAACGCATGCTGTCGGCATAGGGCAGGGTAC
The DNA here is from genome assembly GCA_964640465.1 of uncultured Opitutaceae bacterium. Classification (GTDB taxonomy): domain Bacteria; phylum Verrucomicrobiota; class Verrucomicrobiia; order Opitutales; family Opitutaceae; genus CAJCBL01. The sequence goes on along the minus strand of CAZXHR010000019.1, from coordinate 32,156 downwards.
CGAAGCTGACGTTGCGCCACCAAAGTATGGCGCTAGTGATCAAGCCGAGCCCCCCAATAAACAGGACACCGCCGCAGATCAGGCCCTTCTCGAGATTGAAAAGGCTGAAGAAGCGCTTGAGCCGTTCCCCCTTGGGCAGGAAGCCATCAACCACGGCGAAGGTGCGTGCAAAGATGCCGAAGCTGCAGAGTTGCAGGCCGATCAGAACAAGCAACCCGGAGAGCATCAGGGAGTTTGTGTCCAAATAGACGTTGGCGATTCGGATCGGGCAGAAGCAGAGAGGGATGAAGATAATGAGCCCCAGCAGGGTGAGCGTCGCTCCAGGAACGAGGAAGAGCCAAGTTGGGGAGAACAGGAGCATGAAGCGCAGGTGGCGCCAGCCATCCCGCCATGGTTTCAGGTGTGGGGGACGTGAGCGGCCATCTTTGTGCAGGGTGATGGGCACCTCCATGATCTTCATTTTTTGAAGGGAAGCCTTGATGACCATCTCTGATGCGAACTCCATGCCGGCTGTATTGAGCATCATGCGACGGTAGGCGTCCTTGGTGAAGCCGCGTAGCCCGCAGTGAAAATCGGTGATGGGCGTGCTGAAGAGAAAGCGGCCTATTAGGGAGAGGCAGGGATTGCCTATGTGCCGATTCTTCCATGGCATGGCGCCGGGCATGATGGTGCCTCCACCCCGCGGCATGCGGCATCCCATCACCAAATCAGCGCCCTTTTTTGCCGCCTCCACAAATGGAACGATATTGGTAAAATCATAGGAGGCATCGGCGTCGCCCATGATGATGAAATCTCCGGTGGCGGCTTCAATCCCACCGCGAAGGGCGTTGCCGTAGCCTTTTTCCTTCACATTAACTACTCGGGCGCCGTTCAGTTCAGCGATAGCTTGGGATCCATCGCTGCTGCCATTGTCGGCGACCAAGATTTCGCCCTCGAGACCTGTTTTCTTAAGGCCCACTTTTGCGGCATCGATACAGCGCTTTAGCGTTTCCGCCTCGTTCAGGCAGGGTATTACGATCGTAATTATCATGGTGTTTCTTGAATCAGGTGTGAGCCTGCGGGGGCGTGAAGCTTTCGTATGGTCCAGTTTGGGGTTTCGGCGAAGCGCTCTAGCTTGAGGTGATTGGTGATAGTCACAGGCTGTTTATAAAGCGAGGAGACGATGGCGTCACCCTTGCCTTTGCTGAAAAAATACAAGTTGGTATCCCTTGATACAAAGGCCTTATTCCAGAAGTACTGCTCGGAGATGCCGCGAATTCTGGCATTCGCCTTGTCGAAATGAAAATAGGGCTGCTCCTGCACGAAGATCAGAGCCGTTGGGTCTTCCTCCCTTATCTTGTCCAACACCGCTCTAGCTTCATGGGCTGCGTGGTGAAGTTTCAGGCTATGATCACTGGGTTTCGACCACAACTTGTACTCCCCCCTTACTACCCAAGTCAGAATCGGCTGCCATTCGCACGAGGCACGGGAATCGCTGTAGCAGAGCGGAAAGGATCCATGGACGGGCTTCCGAAAAAAACAGGCCTCAAGGCAGAATCCGGCGATGAGCAGGGTACAGGCCGTGCGTGCAATGCGGCCCCATCCTTGGCTGGAGAGGAGGATTGACAGGGCGGCAAGCTGGAGGGCCGGTTCCAAGGGCATGTAATACCGCCCATCCTTGATTGAGTTGTAGCTGGTCCCGAAGCTCGGGATCAAAAGAAACAACACCATTGCTATCACTGCGGCAAAGAGCATGTAGCACCATGTGGCTGAATCCGAATCGGTCTGCTTCCTCGATAGACGAACCGAGAGCGCAATGCCTACGATCAATAGACCGACGAACGCCGTCCCGGAGACGATCTTGATTCCAGCAGGAGTTTCCGGACTGTCTAGGTAAAGGTCGATTGCAGGGATTCCCCAGAGACAGTTTGCTTTGGATAAGCCCGCTGCGACATCCTGCAGGCGTTCCATAAAAACTCCCGCTGCAAAGGGATTCCGGTAAGTGTAGGGCGGGGCGGCGGAGCCTTGCTGTGCTGTAGCATTGTACAGGTACAAGGGAACCATGAAGAGGATGAGTCCTGCGGAGAACACCACCCCGGGGCGGATGGCGGCCCACACCCCTCTGTGAGTACAGAGCAACAGACCAGCAGCTACAAGCGCGACCAGATAGAGCGAGGCATAACGAAAAGCGCTAGCTAGGGCTATGATGAAAGCACAACAGGTTGGGGCGAGTATCCATTGATCTCTCGAGACAAGACGGACAAGAATGAGGATACACCATGCCGAACTGGCCCAGAGAAAGCTGTCTGTCCCTCCAGCCCAGGGCGAGAGCACAAGAGGCAAGCAAAATGCCCAGAGGGACAAAAACGGTGTGAACGGCCTAGGATTAACATTAGCTGAACGTATGATCTGGGCCAGAATCGCACCCCATCCGATGAGACCAAGCAGCAGTACGACTAAATCGTAGACTTTTAGTGCATTGGCTAGGCTGAGTCCCGCTTTGCGAATGCTGGCGATAGCGACGGAGAAGCCAGGGGGAAACCAAGTGAGAATGGGCGACTCACCAGGGATACACAAATCCGGCCCTTGAGTAGCAAAGTGGTCGGTACGCAGCTCCCCGGTTGCTAAATAGTTCTCGGCTGCGTTGAGCTGAATCCCCATATCATATGTAACCGTGGATGGCGTTTTGTACCGATCAATCAATAGGGTGATGGCGCCTAGCGCGAAGCCGATGATGATTGCGTGACAGCTGACAAGAGCTTGTAGGCGAGACCATCGGCTATACGTTATTGGCTGCATTGTGTGAGATATGTTGGTCGTGAGTCTTCCTCGAACGGGGGCTATGAGCACCAAGCGCGACTATGTCGGTAAGTGGGTCAAGCCATCGGTCGCTGCCCTAATGCTGCGGGTTCATCGGCAATTTCTGTCGTGGTGCAGCATGCGCCATGGGCGCGGGTTGCGGCGAGAAGTTGTCGGCGTTTCTCTCGGACCTCGCGTTCTAGCTCGCGGATGTAGCGATCCTTCCGGCCGAGTTCGATTCGTGCCTGCCCCAGTTTCTTTTCGGGGCTGAGCACCTGTTCTACCCACCATGTTTGGGTGAGGCGCTCGAGGAAGCGGATGAAAAAGACGAATTCATCGATCTCGGTATCTGCGGCGATTGCTGGACTGTCGTCGAGTGGGAGTACGAGCGGGAATGTGGACTGCTCGGCGAGCGTCCCCTCAAAGGCGGTGTGGGTGGCGTCGGGGCCGTAGCCGAGATTGGTGATGAGATTGGTATGGGGCGAAACGGTGAGACCTCCGGTTTTCCAGAGGCTGAAGATCAGCTGGTAGTCCCAAGTGTCGATATTGCCGGCGAGGAGGGCTCGGAGGATCTCCATCCAGTATTCGCGCTCGATCATCGTTGGATTCACGCGGTGCACGACCGCCTCCCAGTCGGGTACGGAGAGGCTGGTGAGGTGCCGGTCGTATTGGTTCCATGCTCGGCGCCAAGTCGCCCAGCCCCAGATCTGGGCGTATTTCGAGAAATAGTGACTGTGCCGGCAGATGAGCGAGGCGGGGATGAAGTGGTCGCCGGTGACGGTTGCGACGCGTTCATCGTTGCGATAGCGCGCGAGCATCGTGGCGCAGAATCGGAAAAAATCTGGGTGTGGCAGGCAGTCGTCTTCCAATATGATTCCTTCCTCGACGTGCTCGAAGAACCACGTGATCGCTTCGCTGACGGCCTGCCCGCAGCCGAGGTTTTCGCTGCGAAAAAGCGTCTTCACCTCGCAGCGCCAGTCAACGGCCGTCGCAATCTTTCGAGTCTCCTCGCAGCGGGCCGATTCCCCATCGCGGTCGGGGCGAGGGCCGTCGGCGGCGACGAACAACCGAGGCGGACGAGCTGCGCGGATGGCTTCGAAGACCCGCGCGGTGACTTCGGGCCGATTGAACACCAAGAAGAGGATAGGAGTCTCGAGGGCAGACATTGGCTTCATGTTATGGACTGCTTTTGATGCAGGCGAGAAGCAATACGGGAAACTACTTTTGTTGTGGCCACGCGAGGCCAATGCCAAAGACACGGCCAAACTCTGTCGAGGCTTTCCGCGTGGATGGCTGCCAGTGCTTTTCGTAGGCTTGGGCTGACATGAACCCGGGGTCTTGGGCTCCGAGTAAGTCGTCGACTGTTGGCCAACCGCTTGGGCAGCGGAATCGTTTTCTGAGGTACTCGTAGGCGGGTGGAACCCAAAGAAAGCATGGGCTTAGGACTGGTGCGAAGAAATGGAGATTCAGCCCCTTGGGGCGTGTGCACGCCTCCAGAAACAGGGATAGGCCTTCGTGCGCATGGTAATCGTTCGGGAGGCTTCCTGCCCACCCAATGCTGACAATCAGATCGAATGTCGGCAATCTTCCGGTGTGTGCGTTTTCACCATCTTTCGTAACGAAGCATGCCGGATCCCCCGCGAACCCGGCTTTACGCCAAGAATTGAGATCCTTAGGACGCCAGACTTTTGCCGACTTCATCGCGTTTTCCAAGACAGGCGGGAGCCAATCGCCCAGGAATAGCGCATCGTTTAGCAGCTGTGGCCAAAGATTGAGCTGTGCGGCGGCAAGGTGGGCACAGAAGTGCGAAATCTCGAGCTCGTCTCGGTCCGCTTGAGAAAGCGCTGCGAGGCTCTTGATGCCGTGAAGGTGTGACGTGCGAGTAAAGGCAAGTTGCTGAAAACCAGATGGAAGCGAAGCTGTATTGGCGGAAAATTCGAAATTGAAACGCTTGGGCTTAACTTGGAAAGCCTGTTGGAAACCTGCGTCCAAGGGGGTTTGGTTTCGCAGGGAAGCCCAGATCCAATCGCCGATGTGGTCCATACGAAGGAACTGGTGCTTATTTCGGATGTTCCGCTGCAAACCGGAGCGGAGGGAGTCGGCGCACAAATCTGCAGCTTGGTTTGCTATATCGACTGGATCGTGGCGGGCACATACGCCGCTGCCGATACTCCTGACGAAACGGCCTGCGGCGGTTTCCGGATGCCCGAGCAACAGGACCGGAGTGTCGGTGTGCGCATGGAGGAATACCAGCCGAGATGGGAGGCTCAGGTGGGAGAATGCGGGATTATCGTCGTTTTCGTCCAGAGTTCCGGAGGGCACGAGCACGAAGGGATAGGAGGCGATCGCGGCAATTAGGTCCTCCTCCGGGAGAAATCCCATGGTTTCGATGCCATCCTGTTCCCATTCCTCTGGAGTGCCATCTAGCCAATGAGCTCGTGCGCCATTTCCGTACCAGTGGACTCGCACGCCCGAATCGCGGATCAGCTTACGCAACTCGGCGAATCGTTTTGCGGTCCACACATTTCCGATCATCGCGCAAAAGGGGGCTTCGCTTGGTTCCGGGCGCCAATAGTTAAGTACAAATTGCGAAGTTGATTCGATCAGCGGTGGCAGGAGGTGGACTTGGCAACCGTACTTCTGGGAGTAGGCGGCGCACATCTCGGGGGAAATGGCCAAGCAAAGGTCGGATGCATCAAGCAATGCCCGTACACGTCGATCCGTGACGCAAGGCGCGAAAATGTTCTGGTCGTCCATAAGATAAGTGCACAAGGGCGCTTTGGTCAGGCGTTTGGCGATCGTGGCGTGGACGAACTCCTCGCGGTAGTAAGGAACGACGAGGATACGACGGATCTCGTAGAGATCCAAGATACGGCGAAGATGGTATTCAGTCTCGCGGTCTGTCAGGAAGCGTGAGCAAAGCTCATGATGTTCGGAGCCGAAAGGTTCATGGCCTTCGTGGGGTGACGTGGTACGTAGACAGATGAAATCTCTACCCTCCCCGAAGAAGCGCTGAAGAAGAATACCGACTCCGTGCCGGTTGTTGGTTTCAATGGCCGTGATCAGGAGATCACGAACGGGTTTTGTGGGGGCTGGCATGGGCGATCAACGGGGCGACGCGCCATCATTGCGGCGCGCTGCCTCCAAAATATGGATGTAGCGAAGCTGATCTTCAATGACGTCTAGATAGTGCGTCACTTCCGAATTGAGCAATGCTTCTCGTTCGGTCAGACGGTCGCGCTCTTTCTCAAGGACGGCGATGTGGTCGTTTTGCTGCTTGGAGGTGGCGGCGAGCTGGTCGAGCTGGTTGCGCAGTGG
>CAZXHR010000019.1:0-25960 GCA_964640465.1 uncultured Opitutaceae bacterium | reverse complement strand
TCTCGGATCGAGCGGTGATGGCGTCGGCCTGAGCGGTTTTAGCCTCGGCGGCGAGACGGTCGCGCTCCTTCTCAAGGACGGCGATGAGGTCGTTTTGCTGCTTGGAGGTGGCGGCGAGCTGGTCGAGCTGGTTGCGCAGTGGCGAGATGAGTGCCTCGTAACGCTGGACTGTCTGGGCGACCTGCGGGCGGAGTTCGGCGATGGACTGTTCGTAACGTGCGACAGTGTCGTCGAGCTGGGCCTTGAGGGAGTCGATGTGATGTTGGCTCTCGGATCGAGCGGTGATGGCGTCGGCCTGAGCGGTTTTAGCCTCGGCGGCGAGGCGGTCGCGCTCCTTTTCCAGCGTGGCGATGTAGGCGGTCTGCTGCTGGGATGTGGCGGCGAGCTTGTCGAGCTGCAGTTTGAGGGGGGCGAGCAGCGACTCGTTGCGAGCGACGGTCTGGTCGAGCTGGGCGCGGAGGGAGCCGATGTGATGCTGGGCCTCGATGCGGGCAGCGGAGACATCGGCACGGGCCGATTCGGCCTCGGCCGCGAGGCGGGCGCGCTCTTTCTCAAGGACGTTTATATAACCTTTCTGCTCGTCGATCGTAGCATATAGGCGGCGCTTGAATGCCGCGACGTGTGCGCCTCGGCTGAGAATATCCGCAGCCTTCCGTCGCACATTTACGGGAGCTTGTTCGAAACGTCGATGCAGCCAATCGGAGTCCTGAGCTGCGAAGTAGTTCGCGTAGGCTTCGTTGGCCATCGGGTTGCGCGGCTCCAGATGGTTGCCTGCCGGGTCGAGGGAGTAGAAATTGTAGCCGTGTTGAGCGAGGAGCGCGACGAGCTCCTCGCAGGTGCCACCATAGCGGCGGAGGTTCTCGCTGTTGAACTCGATCATTATCGCTTTCGGAATGCCGTGGGCGAGGAGTGGAGCGGCTGCGCGAAGAATGGCGAGTTCACTGCCCTCGCAATCCATCTTCATGACTGTGACCGACGGAGACGGAAGGCGCTGGACAAAAGATGGAAGCGTTTCCTGGGCGACCTGTATGGTGGCTGTATCATCCCCTTGGCACACATGGTTGAATGCGGAGCGACCGATCCCCTCCTGTGCAAACGAGACGGTTCCGTTCTTGTCTCCGAGCGCAAGGCGGTGGCGTGAGACGATGGAAACCCCATGGCCCGCGGTATTGCGTTCCAGCCGCTGGAACGATTGGGGATCGGGTTCAATGGCGGCTACGTGGCCTTTCTGCCCCAGGCACCCTTGTGCCAGTTTGGTGAAGAGCCCGCAATGGGCGCCGCAGTCGACGAAGACATCGCCTGGGCGCAGTATCCTGACCAAGGTCGCCTGTTCGATGTACTCGAAATCCCCCTCTTGAAGACCGGTGAGAACATCGTCCCCCTGTTCATAGGCAAGCCATCCGGCATGGGGCACGAACACCTCCTGCTCGCTTCCGATCGGTGCCGAGCCTTGGGCATGCGATGGATAACGATGCCGCTCAATCCAGGCGCGGAAGCGTGTGGTCAGTTCTGTAGCTGCTTCCAATGGTAATTTGTCCTGCCAGCATTCGGCCCCGTCTGGGGCCCAATGGGCATGGTGAAGCTGCTTGCTCAAATGGGGGGTGGCAGATTGCGCCCCCACTTGGGGCGAAACCTCCTGAGGCCGGAGCGCGAATTGTGCGGCAAGCGAGTCTGCTTCGCCCGCGGATAATGCCACTCCGAGGTGTGATGCGATTTGAGCAAACGACTTCGGCAGATCGGCGACGAGGTCTTCATGACGCTGAACAAGAACCCCTGCTGATGCAGCCCAGAGCTCCTCTGCTTCAATGAAGGTTTCCAACCATCGTAGGTCGTCGGATGTTGGCTGTTCCACGCCGGAGGCATGCATCGCAGCAAGAGCGACATCCCGGATGTCTCGGCAGCAGTAAAGGGCACGAGCTCGGTGTTCTTTCAGAAGACTGGCAACGGTCGGGGTTACGACGTTTGTACTGATGAGTCGAATGCCCTTCGTTGAGCCTTCTTGCCGAAGTCTTGCGTCAAGGGCCTCGGGCTCAAGGTAGGGCCATTGATCGACACGTGCGCGGCGCTCCAACAGGTTGGCGGCGATCTGCAACTGGAGCGTGGATCCGCAGCGGGTCATCCCGCCGCAGAAGAGAGTATCGAAGTTCATGGGGGGATCGCGTGGGGAGCGACTGCCGCTGCCGGAGGGGGCGGGATTTCGGCTGAAAGATGGGACTCGATATGGACGGGACCGTAGATCCCGAGATTGAACTGCGGCTCTATTTCGAAGAGCGCCGCGGTAGGGACGAAATCCGTCGCTGTGGCTTGGGTAAAATCGTAGGTGCCGATGGGGAATCGCGCCGTCTCGGGGAGGAGAAAAACGCCAACTGTGAGCTGGTATTTTCCTGCCCGCAACGGCAACCGGGTTCGTAGGGTAAAGACGCGTTCACTGGACGGAGGAAGCTCCAGTGTGACGTTGTGGGTTCTATCGGAACAGCTGAGCACCTCATGCCCCTGAAGTGTTTTGCAGACCATCCCGAGCTGGAACATCCCGGTATAGCCGCTCTTTGAGCCGAGGATGAAGGTCGCAGTCACCTCTTCATTCCACCGGATCAATTTGGTGCGCACACCGGCTTGGTTGAGCAGGAAGAAATTCGTGAGCTGTACGGTCGCGTCCCCGTGGCGGCATGAGGCCGCGAGGTTCTGGAACTCGCTGCGATCCTCCTCAAGCCAACGTGAGCGTCCCGGTGAGGTTGGCACGGCTTGATTGATCTTCGGCTGTTCCTCCACGATGGACATGCCCATCGATCTGAGACAGTCGCGATTGTAGGCGTCGCACACTTTGATCGAGTTGCCCTGGCCCTGTGATTGGCCGTTCACAAGCCACACCGCCTGTTGGCAGAAGGTGCGCACCGTGCCGATATCGTGTGAGACGAAGAGGGTGGCGCAGCCAGTTTCCTGGAGTGCGCGAATGCGAGCGAAGCACTTTGCCTGGAAGGGCGCATCGCCTACGGAGAGCGCCTCGTCGACGATGAGGATGTCGGGCTCGACGGCCGTCTGCACGGCGAAGGCCAGGCGCATGAGCATGCCGCTGGAGTAGGTCTTGACGGGCTGGTCGAGGAAGTTGCCGATGTCGGCGAAGGAGGCGATGGAGTCGAAGCGCTCGTCGGTCTGCGTGCGGGAGAAGCCGAGGATGGCGGCGTTGAGGTAGACGTTTTCGCGACCGGTGAACTCGGGGTTGAACCCGCTCCCCAGCTCCAAGAGTGCGGCGACGCGCCCCTTGACGGTGACCGATCCGGATGTCGGCTGGAGCGTGCCGGCTATGATCTGAAGCAGGGTGGATTTTCCGGAGCCGTTGCGACCGATGATGCCCATGCTCTCGCCCTTGCGGACTTTGAATGAAATATCCTTCAATGCGTAGAAATCGCGGTAGTAGCTCTGGGCTTGTGCGGACAGCTTCTGTCGGAGTGCCGAATCTTGCGGAAAGATGCCTGAAGTTGCGGCGAGAACTGGCGCTATCAGCCGTGCCGACGGATCGTTCCAGATTCGGTAGGCCTTTGAGATATTTTCGACGGAGATGACGATGTCGTCGGACATTCGGTTGATGTGTTACTGAGTCGCGGTGCTTAGGTCGAGAATCGAGGGCTGATCTGACCCGAAATAGAAACGCACCGGCTACCCGAGGCAGAACCGGTGCGGGATCGGAAAACCGCCGGGCGGCAACTAGACCTTGGCGGCAGCAGCTTCGGCAGTGGCGAGCTTGAGGTCGGAGTCGACCATGAGCTTGGCAAGTGCGTGCATGCGGGTGCGAGGCTCCCAGCCGAGCTTGGCCTTGGCCTTGGAATAGTCGCCGATGAGGAGATCGACTTCGGCGGGGCGAAGGAAATGGGGGTCGAACTTAACATGTTTCTGCCATTCGAGGCCGACTGCGCCAAATGCGGTCTCGAGGAAATCGCGGATGGTCCAAGTTTCATTGGTGGCGAGGACGTAGTCGTCGGGTTGCTCCTGTTGGAGCATGCGCCACATGCCTTCGACGTATTCCTTAGCGTAGCCCCAGTCGCGCTTGGAATCGAGGTTGCCTAGGTAGAGTTCCTTCTGGAGCCCGAGTTTGATACGTGCGGCGGCGAGGGTGATCTTCCGGGTGACAAAATTCTCGCCGCGGCGGGGTGATTCATGGTTGAAGAGGATGCCGGAGCAGGCGAAAAGGTTGTAGGATTCGCGGTAGTTAACGGTGAGGTAGTGGGCGTACGCTTTGGCGCAGGCGTAGGGCGAGCGGGGGTAGAACGGAGTCATCTCGTTTTGAGGCACGGCTTGGACCTTGCCAAACATCTCCGAGGAGGACGCTTGATAGTAGCGGACTTTCTTGCCTATGCCCGACTCGATGATGGCCTCGAGGATGCGTTGGGCACCGAGACCGGTGATGTCTCCAGTGTAGGTGGGGATGTCGAAGCTGACGCGGACATGGCTCTGGGCGGCGAGGTTGTAGATCTCGTCTGGCTGGAGCTTGTAGAGAAGCTTTACGAGGGCGACGGCATCGGCGAGGTCGCCGTAGTGCAGAAAGAGCCGCGTGCTCTTGTCGCGTTCGTCGTTGCGCTGGTAGCCGTTGAGGTGGTCGATGCGGGTGTGGGTGACGGAGCTGGAGCGGCGTACGATGCCGTGGACCTCGTAACCTTTGGCGAGGAGGAGTTCAGCGAGGTAGGAGCCGTCCTGCCCGGTGATGCCTGTGATGAGCGCGCGTTTCATGCTATTTGCGAGTAGTGGAGATGGATGTGTGAATGTGCGGTAGGACGATGTAATGGCGACAAGCCCGCGAGGGGTCAGAGCACGTCGGCAAAGGCAGGCCGCAGTTTGTAGAACAACCAATAGCCTGCACCGGCGATGATGCCGCTGCTCACGTAGAGGTAACCGAGGTGATGGTAGTTTAGCGCGGAGCCCCAGAGCGCGGTATTGCGCGACAGCTCAATGGCGTGGATGAGGGGGTTGAATCGCAGGACCTCCCAGGCCGCTGGCGGGATCTTGCTGGCGGGATAGAAAACGGCGCTGGCGAACATGAGTGCCATGCTGAGAAAGGCTGTGAGCTGGTTTATATCGCGGAAGAACACCCCGAGCGCAGAACAGAACCATCCGATGCCGAGAGCGAGCAATAACACGGGGAGAAGGATCACAGGGATCCAGAGCATGCCCGTCGCTGGGCCGGGGCCGACGAGGGCGATACCGAGGAGCGTAAGCAGGATGCTGATCAGGCAGTGCACGAAAGAGGCGCCAACAGAGGCAACCGGCAGGATTTCCAGCGGAAAGACGACCTTCTTAACGAAGTTGGGGTTGCTAACGATTACGGTAGGTGCGACGCTGAGAACTTCGCCGATGAAGTGGAAAAGGCTCAGTCCAACGAAGATGCCCAGTGCGTAGTCCACCTTCGATTCGGTCGAAATAGCCCCGAATTTGCCGCCGAAAACGAAGCCGAAAACAAACACGTACAGCCCAAGCATCAAGAGCGGGTTGAGGAAGGACCAGATCAGCCCGAGGTGGCTGCCTTTATGGCGCATCTCTACGTTTCTTTGCGTAAATTGCCAGAGTAGCGCACGATGGCGGTACAATGAGCTTATTGCATCGAAACGAGCGATCCACGAAAGCTTAACCGCTGTAGAGTTCCATCCCATGAGCTGCTAATGTTCACAAGGTGCTTGATGATGAGGCAAAGCTTTTTTCTGCTGACCAGCACTTTAGCATGTTACTCATTCCTATGCGGTGAATAGGATGGGGATGCTGCTCAATCTGTTCGAGATCACTCGAGTTTTGGTATTTGACGTGTTGGGAAGGTGCTGCCGCACTACTGTCTTCTTTGGCAGGACTCGCTACCTTTGGATGGTGAGGCGAGTTCTGCGCTTTAAATTGCCAACCCTATGAAAAATTACGCACTGCGTGTCGTTCTGGCCCTGTCTCTGGCGGGGGGGCCCGCAATTACTTCTAAAGCCAACGATGGCGGTGTCACGCTGCCGGAGGACGTCATGCCGCAATTGCGGCCGCTAATCGAGCAAGCCATGCGGCAGTCTCCTCGTGTGCTTGAGCGCAATCTGGATCTGGCTCAGAGCGAAGCCGACTGGTATGTTATGCGCGCTTCAAGCCTGCCGAATATTGGCGGCTATGCCCAGTACCAGCTGCAGCGAGAGAAACGGGCTGATGCCATCTACGAGAACGGTGCGCTTAAGGACGTTTCATCCAGGACTGACAAGTACTACTACAGCTTCGCAATCACGCAGAATGTCTGGCAGTGGGGCGCGCTGGAGGCGTCGAGGAAGATCGCGCGCATCGACCGAGAACTGGCGGCGATTAATTACGACGAGGCCTACCGCGCGCTGGCTGCTGAGATTCGTGCGGCTTATATGGGCTTGATCCTGAACAAGACAAGCGTTCGCAATGCGAGCCATGTCCTCCGGATGGCCCAAGAGAACTTGTCTCGTCAGCAGGCTCGTTACAGCGCGAACCAGATTACGTATGGCCAGATTATGCAGGACCAGCTCCAGCTAGACGATGCATCTTTGGCTGAGCGGCGCGCGCGAGCGGACTTTGATTTTGCACTTGGGACATTTCGCGCGCTGACTGGTAATGACCAATTCTCGGAGGCCGATATTCCTGATGCTATCGCCGATGTACCCCAAGCGCCGACAGTAGACACTGTCGTCGCCAGCAGTCTGGTTGAGAGCAGCGACAGTATCCGTGCTGCTGAGAAGTCCGTGACTCGTGCCAAGCTTGGGCTGATCGGACCTCGTTTCAATCTCTACCCCAAGCTGTCGGCCATCGCTGGCGCTACTCGCGACGAGTACAACCGCGATATCAACATGTACAACAAGTACCAGACCGACACATGGTATGTTGGTGCGCAGGTTAACTGGACCATGTTCGATGGTTTTAGCACCAAGGGCCAGAAACTGGCGGCATATACCCGTTTGCGTCGTGCGGAACAGCGGCTGTCCGGCCTTCGCGAGTCGATGGCGCGCGGCCTCGAACGGGAGCGCCAGAATGTCGGCTTTACGTGGGAGGCCTATCAGAACGCCAAGATGCGGTTGCGCATGGCTCGCGAGCAGGTGGATCACATCCAAGATCTCCTTAAGCGCGGCGAGGCATCGCAAGCGCAGGTCGATGCGGCCCAAAGCGCCATGAACGTGCAGATGCTCAACACCCAGTCGGCTTTGGCTGCCCACTTCAGCGCGAATGTCCAGTATCTTTCGTCGCGCGGGTTGGATCCTTTGGGCAAATCTGCGGTCCAGCACTAATCCCTGTATACCGAGATGTCTTTCAAACTGAAGTTGGTTGGAGTTGTTGTTCTGCTGGCTGTTGCCACATGGTTGGGCCTACAGATGATGCGTCCCGAGGCCAAGGTGGCTACGGCCAGACGCGAGCGAGCGGTCAATGCTGTTCCTGGTTCAGTAACCGTTTTGGCCGAACGTGCGTTGCAGGTGAAAAGCGATGTCGGCGGGCGCGTGCTTTCCAGCACTCTTGAGTTTAGTGCTAAGGTGAGTGCTGGCGGTGTGCTCATCGAGTTGGACAAGACCGATGTAGATTTGCAGATCGAGCAACTGGAGCATGACCGCGAGGCGGCCCAGAAGCGAATCAAGATCGGTTCGGCGACTCAGTACGAACTGCTTAATGCCCGCGAGCAGTTGGATACATTTGAGCGCCAGCAGCGCAATGGAACGATGACTACGGTCGAGGTCGAGCGGCAGGTGCGTTTCGTCAAACAGCTTGAGCAGAAGCTTGAGCTAGAGAACGTCGCCAACGAGCAGGCGCTCGCCAAGATCGAGACCGATCTGAAGGTGGTGCGGCGTAAGCGCGATCTCATGACTGTTCGCTCTCCGGTCGAAGGCGTTATCTCGGCCATCTTTGTCAAGCCCGGTGACCTTATCGCCGTGGGCGAACCGGTGGCCACCATCATTGCCGACAGCCGCGTGGTCGAGGCCAAGATCAGTGAGGAGAATTTCTCCGGTCTCAAGATCGGGCAGCGCGCGCAGGTTCGTTTCCTCAGCTACGGTGTGGCACAGTACAACGCCAAGGTGGAGAAGATCTTGCCGGCCGCCGATCCGCTTACCCAGCGGTACATGGTCCACCTCTCCATCGATATCGATCCCAAGCTTCTGGTGCCCGGCATTACTGGCGAGGTGAACATCATTATCGATGCGCGCGACAAGGCCATCGTTATTCCCCGTCGAGCCCTGCTTGGCCGTAACGTGTTTGTCGTCAAGGACGGGCGTGTCGAGGTTCGGACCGTCGAGGTCGGATTTGCCAGCCTCAACATTGTCGAGATTTTGCGCGGTGTCGATGAGGGCGATCAGGTCATCGTCGAGGATCTTGACCGGTTCCGCGCCGGTGACCGTGTCTCAACTGTGATGCCCAAGTCGTGAGCTCGGCTTCCGACTCATCTTCAGCCCGTACCGACTGATGTCGCCCAACATTCGCATCGCGCTGCGGTTCCTTACGGCCAAGCGCCGCTCCATGATCATGAGCCTCGCCGGCATTGTCTTCGGCGTCGGCTTTTTCATCGTTACGCAGGCGCAGACCAGTGGTTTCGAGGAGTTCTTCATCAAGACCATTCTGGGGACCAATGGCGCCATCCGCATTGAGGATAGTATCCAAGATACACTGCGGTCGATGTCCAGCGACGGGTCCAACTTCGATTTCGAGCATCGTGACAACGTCAAGTATGTCGAAGGCATTGCCGAGCCTGCGAAGCTTACCCAGGCTGTCGCGCAGTTCGAGAATGTCACGGGGATCGCGGAGGTGGTGACTGGCGCGGTTCTTGTCCGAGGCAGTCTACGCAACGACTCTGCGCGCGTTTTCGGTGTCCAGATCGACGACATCTTGAAGGTCTCCGACTTGAGCCAGCAGATCGTTTTTGGACACCTTAACGATTTCCGCATTAATCCGACCGGCCTGCTCGTCGGACGGGTGCTCGCTAACCGCCTTGGTATCAATGTCGGCGATCCGATCACCATCGAAGCCTCTGGACAGATGCGCCACTATCGGGTTGCGGCCATCTTCGAGACTGGCGTTAGCGACATCGACCGGCAGCGCATCTACATGCATATGCAGGAATGCCGTTCGCTACTCCAGAAACCCGATGGCGCATCGTTCCTTCAGATCGCCGTGGCTGATCGCTACCGCGCGCCGGCCGACGCGGCGCACATGCAGGAGACGTTGCAGCATTTAGTGACTCCCTGGCAGGAGCGTGAGAAGACTTGGCTTGAGGTGTTTCGGGCGTTGCGAGTCTCTTCCGCGCTAACCGTTTCCACGATTATCCTCATCTCTGGTTTGGGCATGTTCAATACCCTTGCCATGATCGTGATGGAGAAGACCAAGGAAATCTCGATCCTCCGCTCGATGGGCTACACGCGGAAGGATATCGCTCACATTTTCCTTTGGCAGGGTGCGATTGTCCTTACTGGTGGCGTGATCCTAGGCTGGATTTTCGGCGCGGCGGTCACCTATGGTGTCTCCCGGCTGCCCATCCGGATCCGGGGCATTTTCTCCACCGACAGCTTTGTCGTCGCTTGGTCGGTTTGGCATTATCTGGCTGCGGCGGCTACAGCCTGTGTGGTTGTCATGCTTGCCAGTTTTATCCCCGCTCGCCGGGCGGCCCGACTTGAGCCGGGCGATGTCATCCGGGGAACTTCGCAATGAGCCAAGCACCAGCATCCTCCGATCTCGCTCTCTCGTGCAATGGCGTGCACCGCTATCTGGGCACGGGCGAGGCCCGCGTCCACGTTCTGCGCGGTGTCGATTTCGACGCTGAACGCGGGAAGGTCTACGCGATCGTCGGCCCATCGGGCTGCGGCAAAAGCACACTGCTCTATCTTCTCGGCCTGCTTGATCGCACCGACGACGGCGAGGTCTGGATCAACGGTCAGCCCATGAGCCCGGCTGACGATCTCGCCCGTACTGCCATCCGCTGCGAGCATATCGGTTTCGTATTTCAATTTCACTTTCTGCTCCCTGAATTCACCGCGCTGGAGAATGTAATGATGCCGATGCGCAAGCTTGGGCGCCTCAGCCCTGCGCACATGGAGGCCCGTGCACAGCAGTTGCTCGTTGACGTTGGCTTAGGCGACAAGTCCCTGCGCCTTGCGACGCAGCTTTCCGGCGGCGAGCAGCAGCGCGTCGCCATCGCCCGATCGCTTGCCAATGCCCCGTCGATCGTCCTTGCCGACGAGCCTACCGGCAATCTCGACCAAAAGAACTCGGCCCAGGTATTTGAGCTCCTTTGCAAACTCGCCCGTGAGAATGGCCAAGCTGTTGTGTTGGTGACGCACAATCCCGAGATCGCTCAACGTTGCGACGTTGTTCGTCCGATGCGTGACGGACTCTTCGTCTGACTCGGCCGAACCTGGCGGAGGAGGAGGGATTCGAACCCCCGGTGAGCGTAAGCCCACGCCTGATTTCAAGTCAGGTGCCTTAGTCCACTCAGCCACTCCTCCGGACAGGCGAAACGTGGGCGAGCATCGCGGTCTGCGCCCGGTTGTCCAGAGTGTTGTCGGGCGATCTCGCAGACGTTGCTGTTGCGTGAGATCAGCGCTTTTTCCCGAGTGCGAGAAGTGTCCAGACCGCCAGTCCTACCAGCACCACCAGCCACCAGTTGCGACGGATCGCGCCCAACAGGATCTGAAGACCGTCGAGCACATGGGGCAGCAGGACCGCGGCTCCGACGACGATCACTCCGATGGCGAGTAGGCGAACGGCGAGGCGGGTCTGGCGGTTCATCGCTGTCAAGCGAAGCCCGCCGCTTCCCGGCGCGCGAGCGCAAATTCCGCGTGGGCACCACCCTCGGCCATGTCGGTGTTGCCTTGGCGGCGACATGCGGCAAGCTCGCCGCCCGTGGAGTTCGCGAAACACCTGCTCGTGGATGGCTACAATATCGCCCACGCCTGGCCCGACCTGCGTCGCGTGTTGGTTTCCGAAGGCCGCGATGTCGCCCGCGGGCAGCTCGTCGAACGCCTTCGCGTGCTTCACGATTTCGAGCGGTTGCGCGTGAGTGTCGTCTTCGACGGGCGTGGCGCCGACATTGCCATCGAGCGGCCGACGCGTCACGCGACCTTTTCGGTGCTCTACACTCCGTCCGGCATGACGGCCGACGACCTGATCGAGCAGCTCGCGGCGCAGTCCGCTTCGCCCGGCGAGGTGATCGTCGCTACGGCCGACCAGGCCGAGCGCGACACGGTCGAAGCGGCTGGTGCGACGGTGATCTCGCCCGAGCAGTTGGCGGAGTGGGTCGGCCGGGCCGGCGGCGCGCAGTCGGAGGCCGTGGCCGAACACCGGCGAAAGGTCGAACGACAGTGGCGGAAGGGCGGCCGGGAGTAACCGAATCAATGCGACGCGGGAGGAACATTCGTGCGGGGGCGGTCGAGGAGATGCAGGGGCTCTACGGCCCGTACGCGTTCTCCGAGAAACTGCTGCAGAAGATCTGGCTGCTCGGGTACTTCGATACACGCGGAGCGCGACTCACCGACGGTCGTATGCTCGTGGTTCTGACTCCCGGCCGGTGGAATCTCCTCGGCGGTCCGGATTTCCGCGGCGCGCGGCTGCGGATCAATGGCCGCGAGCTGACTGGGGACGTGGAGGTGCATTTTCACGCGGCCGACTGGGAGCGGCACGGCCACGATCGCGACCCGGCGTACAACGAGGTGGTGCTGCACGTCGTGCTCTTCGAGCCGCGGGCGGGGGCGCCATCGCCGCGTACTGTCGACGGTCGGGCGATTGCGCAGCTGGTTCTCCTTCCGTGGCTGCACTGCAACCTGGAGGAGTTCGCCGCCGACGATGCGGTGGAGGCGCTCGCGCAGCGCGACGCTGTGCGGCAGGCCGAGGCACTGCTGGAGCTGGAACCGCCGGCGCGGGCGGCGCGGTTGCGCGAGGCGGCGCGGCTGCGCTGGCGGCAGAAGGTTCATTTCGCCTCGGTGCGGCTTGCCAAGCTGGGGTGGGAGGGCGCTTGCCACCACACGGCGTTGGAGATTCTTGGGTACCGTTTCAACCGGGCGGCGATGCTGGCAGTGGCCGAGCGATGTCCGCTTTCTGCGTGGCGCGCGGGGCTCGACGAGTCCGAGGCCTGGGTCGCTGGCGGCGAATTGTGGCGGCTCCAGGGCGTGCGGCCGGCCAACGCGCCGCGCCGGCGACTCGCGCAGTACCGGGCGTGGGTGACTGCGGTGCCGGCTTGGCCGGAGCGCTGGTGGCGTCTCGGCGAGGCGACGGCGCTTGCCTTGCCCGAGCCGCCTGCGATCGACGTGGCCGCGGTGCGGCGTGAGCAGGGGCTGGCCGGCTGGCGTGAGCGGTTGGCGACCGAGATTACCGGTGGCGCGGTTGGCGGAGCCCGGCTTGACACGCTGGTCGCCAATGGCCTGTTGCCCCTGCTGGCGGCGAAGACGGGGGCGTCGTTGTTTTTGTGGTGGTACTGCGGAGCGGCCGGCGAGGTGCCCGAAGCGATCTCGAAGGCGTTGCGGTTGGCCGGCGTCGTTGGCCGCGGTGCGGCACCGTGGCACGAGGGTGCGGTGCAGGGGATGCTGCAGCTGGCGCTGGAGCGGCCGGCAGGGTGGGGCACGGAAGGCGCAGGCACTTGAGCGGCGGGCCTGCGGCGTGTTGGGATCGGAACTCTTTTCGTCTCCGGGGGGCGTGGGGCTTGACATGCTTTTTCGCGGTGGGCTACGGTGCGCGCCCCTACAGTTCTCACTTTCACCAGGTGGGCCCACCAGCCCGCCTTTTTTTTCCTTTCAAACCACGACCGACCAATGAGCAGCGAAATTCTTTCCGTCCTCGAGTACATGGAGAAGGAGAAGGGGATTCCGCGTGCCGATATGATCCAGGCGATCATCACGGCGATCAAGAACGCGGCCCTCAAGGGGGTGAATGCTGGTCAGGAACTGAAGATCGAGATCAACCCCAAGAACGGCCAGCTTCAGGCTTGGTCCGTGCTCAAGGTGGTCGACTCCGTCTCCGACCCGCTCAAGGAGATCCATGTCGAGAAGGCCCAGTCCGTGCGTTTCGGCGCCGGTGTGGGTGAGATCGTCGAGAAACCCATCGATCCGGCCTACCTCGGTCGCATCGCTGCGCAGACCGCCCGTCAGGCGATCATGCAGCGCATCCGGCAGTTCGAGAAGGACCGGATCATGGACGACTACAAGGACATGGTCGGCGACGTTGTCAGCGGCATCGTTCGCCGCAAGGAACGCGGCGACATGTTTGTCGATCTCGGCAAGGCCGAGGCGGTCATGCCCGTCAAGGAGCAGGTCCCCGGCGAGGAGTATGGCGCTGGCGAGCGCATCCGCTGCCTGTTGATGAACATCGAAACGACTCCGCGCGGCCCCGAGCTGATCCTCAGCCGTGCCAGCCCGCGTTTCGTCCGCCGCCTTTTCGAGCTCGAAGTCGCGGAGATCGCCGACGGCACCGTCAAGATCGAGGCTTTTGCTCGCGAGCCCGGCTACCGCACGAAGATCGCCGTCACCACTGCCGATGCGAAGGTCGACCCGGTCGGCGCCTGCGTCGGCGCCCGCGGCGCCCGCGTGAAGAGCATCGTCCGTGAGCTCAACGGCGAGAAGATCGACATCATTCCCTTCAAGGCCGACCCGCGCGAGATGGTCCTCGAGGCACTCAAGCCCGCCGTGCCGCGCAGCATCCAGCTCGACGAACGCAACAAGCGCATCGCGCTCGAGGTCGGCGAGGACGATCTGGCCGTGGCCATCGGCCGCAAGGGCCAGAACGCCCGCCTCACCTCCCGCTTGATCGGCTGGCGTATCGACATCATCCGTGCCGCCGCCGCCCCCACCACCATGGGCGACAAGGTCAAGGCTGCTGCCGGCACCCTCCAGCAGTCGCTCGGCCTCCCCGAGCCCATCGCGCTGCGTCTGGTCGAGAAGGGCCTGCACAGCATCGAGCTGCTCGACACCGTCGACGAGGAGACGCTCGTTGGCGAGGGCTTCTCGGTCGACGAGGCTCAGGATATCCTCAACCGCGTGCGACAGGCCAATCCCGGCGCTGCCACCCAGGCCTGACCTTCCCGTCTAGCCGCACTCCAAGCACTGTTTCAGAATCTACTCGATGAGCGTCCGCATCCACGAACTCGCCAAACGCATCGGCATGGACAACAAGAAGCTGCTCGCCCTGCTTAAGGAGCGCGGTTTCGACGTTAAAACCGTCTCCAGCACTGTCGATCCCATCAGCGCCGATGCGCTTGAGAGCGAGTTGAAGGGCGCCCACACCGCCGCTGCAGAGAGCCCCGCCGTCGAGGCAGAGTCGGCCCCTGTGGGCGACGAGGCCGCTCCGGCGTTCTCGACGAAGCTGCCGCAAGGCGCATTCGTGCGCTCGGCCGCCGAGATTGCCGAGGAAAAGGCCGAGGCCGAGAAGGCCAAACAGGCCGCTCGCGCCGCTGCGGTTCAAGTACCGCCGCCCCCGGCCATGCCTGTGCCGGCGCCCCGTGTACACGCTCCGGTGCCTCCGCCTCCGCCGCAGCCGGTTTCCCGTCCGGCACCGTTGGCCCCGCCTCCGGTCGCACCGCCGCGTCCCGCCTCTCCCGCGCCGATGGCTCCTCCGCCTCCGGCCCCGCGCGCTGTCGCACCGGCCCCTGTGCCCATGCCGCCTCCAGTGGTCGTGCCGCCGGTAGTTGTTCCTCCTGCTGCGGTTGTTGCGCCGAAGCCCGCTTCGCCGGCGCCGCTGGCGCCGCCCTCGGCCGCGCCCAAGCCCCTTTCTCCGCCTCCGCTCGTGCCGCCTCCGCTGGCGGTGCCGCCCAAGCCAGGCCCGGTTGCCGCGCCGCTCACTCCGCCGCTGCCCCCTGTTGCCGGTCCCGTCGCTACGGTCGTCGTCAACGGCGATATCAAGATTCTCCACGTCAAGCCGCCGATCATCGTCCGCGATTTCGCCACGGCCATCGGCGTGAAGCCGTTCCGCCTCATCTCCGAGCTCATGGAGATGGGGATCTTCGGCTCGCTCAATCAGGCCATCGACGAGACCATCGCCGGCAAGGTCGCCGAGAAGCACGGCTTCCTGCTCGAGGTGAAGCACCGCGGCGAGACCGCGCCCGTCGCCCCCGTCAAGGAGAAGGCCAAGCCTGTCGAGGAGGACGAGTCGAAGTTCCTCGAGCCGCGCCCGCCAGTCGTCTGCATCCTCGGCCACGTCGACCACGGCAAAACCACGCTGCTCGACACCATCCGCAAGGCCAACGTGGCCGCGGGCGAGGCCGGCGGCATCACCCAGCACATCGGCGCCTATCAGGTCGTCCACAACGGCCGCAAGATCACCTTCCTCGACACCCCCGGCCACTCCGCGTTCAACAAGATGCGTGCCCGCGGTGCCAATACCACCGACATCGCCGTCCTCGTCGTCGCGGCCGACGACGGCTTCATGCCGCAGACCGACGAGGCCCTCAAGTACATTAAGGCCGCCAAGGTCACCACCATCGTCGCCATCAACAAGGCCGACGTGAAGGGCGCCAATTTCGACCGCGTGAAGGTCCAGATGCAGGAACGCGGTATCGCGTCCGAAGACTGGGGTGGCGAGACCATCGCCGTGAAGGTCTCCGGCCTCAAGGGCGACGGCGTGCCCGAACTGCTCGACTACATTCTCCTCCAGGCAGACGTCCTCGAACTCAAGGCCAACCCGAAGGCACCGGCCGCCGGCGCCATCGTCGAGGCCCAGATCGAGGTCGGTCGTGGCAGCACTGCTACCGTTATTGTCCAGCGCGGTACCCTCCGCGTTGGCGACGCGGTCGTCTGTGGCGCAGCCTACACCAAGATCAAGGCGCTCTTCGACGACAAGGGCCAGCAGGTCAAGGAAGCCGGTCCCTCGATGCCGGTGAAGATCATCGGCTGGTCCTCCACGCCCGAGGCCGGCGCCCAGTTCAAGGTCGTCAAGAACGAGCGCGAGGCCAAGGCACTCGCCGAGGAAGTCGAGCTCGCGCAGCGCAAGGAGGCTTCCACGGCCGCCGCGTTGCCGAAGGATACTTCCGTCGAGAAACTTTTCGCCGAGATCGCCGCGACTCAGAAGCCCACGCTCAAGGTTGTCATCAAGTCCGACGTCTTCGGCTCCGCCGAGGCCGTGCGCAATTTCCTCGAGGCCATCAAGAGCGACAAGGTCGCCCTCGAGGTCGTCGCCTCCGAGGTCGGCCTGATCACCAAGAACGACGTCCTCATGGCCAGCGCTGCCGGCGCCATCATCATCGGCTTCAACACCCGCCTGGAGAACGGCGTCACGCCGCTCGCCAAGCATCACAACGTCGGTATCCAGCAGTACGACATCATCTACGAGCTCGCCGACAAGGTGAAGGAGTCGATGGCCGACCTGCTCCCGCCGGACCTGCGCGAGGTCAAGCTCGGTGGCGCCGAGGTGCGTGCGACCTTCCCGGTCGCCAAGGGCGTCGTCGCCGGCTGCCTCGTCACCGACGGCAAGATCACCCGCAACGCCAAGGCGCGCGTGCGCCGTGGTCGCGAGGTCGTCCACGAGAGCACGATCGACACTCTCCGCCGCTTCAAGGACGACGCCAACGAGATCCGCGCCGGCCTCGAGTGCGGCATTGGCCTCGCCGGCTTCTTCGACTACAAGGTCGGCGACACGATCGAGTGCTTCGAGGTCCAGAAGATCCGCGCCAGCCTCTGACGATTTCGGATTTCGGATTGGGGATTGCGGAATAGCTTCGGGATCGCTTCTCGAAGCCGAGTCTTCCGCCTCTTCAATCCGCATTCCGCAATCCGCATTCCGCAATCGCCATGTCCAACCGCACCGTCCGCATCAACGAGCTGCTGCAACGCGAGATCAGCCACGTGCTGCACACGAAGTGCGGCCAGGACGCGGTGCTTTACACCATCACTGGCGTCGAGATCGCGCCCGACCTGCGCACCGCCAAGGTCTACTTCTCGCTCCTGAAGAAGGATGCCGATCCCGTCCGCGGCCTGAAGTGGATGCGCAGCAAGGTCTCCCTCATCAGCGAGCACCTGCGCCGCTACGTGCAGCTGCGCTACCTGCCCAAGCTCGAGTTCGTCTTCGACGAGTCGCCCGATCGCGCCGAGCGCGTCCTCAGCATCCTCGACCAGCTCGGGCCGGCTCCGACCGACGCCAAGCCGACGCCGCCGCAACCCTGAGCGCCCTGTCGCCATGCCGCCGCGCTTCTTCCCCGAGCTCGCCAAACGCTTCGCCCAGGCGATCCCGCGCCTCGAAGGCAGACGCGTTGTCGTGATCGGCCATGCCCGGCCCGACGGCGACTGCATCGGTTCGCAGGTGGCCGTCGCCCGCATTCTCGCCGCGCATGGCATCGAGGTGTTCTGCGCCAACGGCGACCCCGTCCCGCGCCGCCTCGCCTACCTTGCGGCGCAGCACGCGTTCTACAACGCCGATACGCTGCCCCCCGGCGACTATGCCGCGGTGCTCGTCGATTGCGCCGATCTTGCGCGCGTCGGCCCCAAGCTCGCCTCACGCTTCCCCCTGCCGGTACTTTCCTTCGACCACCATCTCGGCGCCAGCCATGGCGCGGAGGAGAACCTCGTCGACACCCACGCCGCCGCCACCTCCGAGATCATCGCTGGCATCGCCTTCGATCTGGACCTGCCCCTCGACGACGTGGCTGCCAAGGCGCTCTACGCCGGCATCCTGACCGACACCGGCCAGTTCCGCCATGCCTCGACCACCGCGCGAGTCTTCGAACTCGTCGGTCGGCTCATTGCCTGCGGCGCCGAGCCCGTCGAGGCCGGCTACCACATCTACGAGCGCGAGTCGTTCGGCCGGATGAAGCTCCTGCAGCACTTTCTCTCCACTTTGCGCCTTGAATGCGGCGGCCGGATTTGTGTCGGTATCCTCCCGCTCGGCATCTTTGATCAGACGGGTACCGGACCGGAAGATACTGAGGGACTTGTCGATTACGCCCGCGCGATCGACGGGGTCGACATTGGCGTGCTGCTCGAGGAGCGCCACGGCATGACCAAGGGCAGCCTGCGCGCCAAGGATCCCGCGCTGCGCATGGACCGCGTGGCCGCGCTGTTCGGCGGCGGTGGCCATGCCTGCGCTGCCGGCCTCAACACCAAGGAACCGCTCTCGGAGGTGCAGCCGCGCCTCCTCGCCGCCCTCGCCGAGACGCTTGCCCGCGTCGACGCCCTCAAATCTCAATGAGTCTCGTCCCCCAGAAGGAGTTCGACGGCGTCTTGCTGATCGACAAACCGACCAACTACACCTCGCACGACGTCGTCGCACGCGTCCGCCACAAGCTTCAGCAGAAGCGTGTGGGCCACGCCGGCACGCTCGACCCGATGGCCACCGGCCTGCTGCTGGTGCTCGTCGGCAAGTCCACCCGCCTCTCGCAGTACCTGATGAGCGGCGACAAGGAGTACGAGGGCGAGATGACGCTCGGCGCGGTGACCAACTCCCAGGACGCCGAGGGCGAGGTCGTCGAGACGCGCCCTGTGCCCGCCGACCTCGACCGTGCGAAGATCGACGCCGTGATGCAGACCTTCCGCGGCGACCAGTACCAGACCCCGCCGATGTTCTCGGCGATCAAGGTCGACGGCGTGCCGCTCTATAAGATGGCCCGCAAGGGCGAGGAGATCGACCGCGAGCCGCGCTTCATCCGGATCATGAGCATCGAGGTGCTCGGCGTGGATCTCCCCAAGGTGCGTTTCCGCGTGCGGTGCTCGAAAGGCACCTACGTGCGCACCATCGCCCACGACATCGGCCAGAAGCTCGGCTGCGGCGCGCACCTGAGCGCGCTGCGCCGCACGGCCAGCGGCGCGTTGCGCGTCGAACAGGCGATCGGCATGGAGGCGTTCATGGCGCTGCCGGCCGGGGACATCCAGAAGAGGCTCTTGGCGCCTCATCAGGTGGCGCCGTCGCACGCGGTTTGACCCCGGGGAGGCGAGGCGAACGATGAGCGCTGCAACGCAGGTCTTCCCTTCGCTCGCCGCGGTGCGTCTGCCGGCCCAGCCCCTGCATCTGGCCATCGGCATCTTCGACGGTGTGCACCTCGGGCACCAGGCCGTGATCGAGTCGGCACTGCATTCCGCGCGGCGCGAGGGCGGACTGGCCGGCGTGCTCACTTTCGACCCGCACCCGAGTCGGCTCTTCCGTCCCGAGAACCCGGTGCGCTTGATCATGCCCGTCGGGCTGAAGACGTGGTTTTTCCGGGCCAAACTCGGCGTCGACTTCGCGGTGCAGGAACCGTTTACCCATGAGTTTGCAGCGGTGGCCGCCGCGGATTTTCTCCCGCGACTGCGTGCGGCGCTGCCGCAGTTGCACGCGGTGTACGTCGGCGAGAACTGGCGCTATGGCGCCGGACGCCGCGGCGATGTCTCCAGCTTGGTGCGCGCGGGTCACGAGGCGGGGGTGCGCGTATTCAGCGCGCCGCGCATCAATCTCGACGGCGAACCGATCAGCAGCACCCGTATCCGCGCCCATGTCGCCGCCGGCGAGATCGAGGCCGTCAACTCGCTGCTCGGCTACGCCTATTTCGCGATCGGCCGGGTGCAGCCTGGCCGCCAGCTCGGCCGAACGATCGGGTTCCCGACGCTCAACCTCGCCTGGGAGCCGGAGTGCGCTCCGGCATCCGGCGTCTACGCTGTGCGCGTGCGCGGGCGGGACGATGCCCCCGAATCCGCCCGCCCGGCGGTGGCCAACTATGGTGTGCGCCCCACGGTCGAGCAGTCCGGTCGGCCGCTGCTGGAGGTCCACGTGCTGGGGGATTGCCCTTGGCGCGAGGGTGACGAACTGATCGTCGAGTGGCTGAAGTTTCTGCGGCCCGAACGAAAGTTCGCTGGACTCGGAGAATTGCGACGGCAGATCGAAGCGGATCGTGTTGCGGCGCAGGCGTTTTTCGAAGCCGGCGTGTGAACGAGCGGAGACGCCGGGACAGGTGTTTCGCGTTTAATTTTCGGGTCGCCCGCCCGATGAACAATGCGTTCTCTCACCGCAAATCCAGCTTTGCATCAGAACGATGAGCAACAACGCGATTCATATTCTAGTGGCGGATGACGACGATCAGGTTCGCATGCTGCTCAAGCGTGTGCTGGTGAAGGCCGGCTACGAGGTGTCTGAGGCCCGCAACGGCAACGAGGCGGTCCGCATTTTCAAGCAGAAGCCGGCCGCGCTGCTCATCACCGACCTGATCATGCCCGACAAGGAGGGCATCGAGACCATCCAGGAATTCCGCCGTAACCAGACTCCGGTGAAGATCATCGCGATGTCGGGCGGCGGACGGCTCGACCAGAACATGTACCTGTCGATGGCCAAGAAGATCGGCGCCGACAGCGTGCTCTCGAAGCCCTTCATGCCGCAGGAACTGCTCAAGGTCGTACAATCGCTAACGGGTGGTCCGCCCCCGGTTGCATCTGCCGCCCCGGCGAGCTGAGCAGCGGAGCAGTCCCCATCAGAGCCCCAAGGGCGCCGAACAAGGCGCCCTTCGTTGTATTCGGAGCGGGGAAGTGGCGCAGGGGACGGGACTCGAACCCGTGACCGACGGTTTAGAAAACCGTTGCTCTATCCAGCTGAGCTACCCCCACGTGGGCCAACGGCGGCAGCATGGAAACCGCTCCGGCGCTGGCAAACCCGAAGCGCGGCGAGTCCGCGCCGCGCCCATAGCTTGATGCGATGACCATGCTACTCGACGAGCAGGGCGATCTGGCGGCCGGGGCCGTGGACGCCTTCGATGAGGATGCCTTCGACGTCGGCCGTCTTCGACGGGCCGGTGACCCAGATCACGTTCGGGTCGGCGGGGAGCGCGGCGAGGGCGGAGGGGATGTCGCGGAAGATCTGTTCGCGGTGCAGGACGGCGACGTGCACCCACGGGGCGAGCGCGGCGAGGCGGCGCGAGGTGCCGCGGTCGGAGAGGATGAGCGTGCCGGTCTCGGCGATGGCGCCGGTGGCGGCGGTGATGCCGAAGTCGTAGTCGTCGACGCGCGCGCGGTCGAACTCGGTCTCGACGACGATGCCGGCGGGGAACGCGGGCTTGAGGAGCGGCCAGAGCGCGGGGTCGCAGTAGCCGTGGCGCCAGTTGTTGGATTCGAGGAAGGCGGCGAGCTCGGCGGCGGCGGTGAAGGGCGTGCCCTTGGCGATCTTGAAGCGCTCGGAGAAGTGGGCCCAGAGATCGGTGGCGGCGCGGGCCTCGCGTTGGACGACGAGGCTGCTGTCCCAGTCGGGCAGCGGGGCGCGCTGGCCGAGGGGGGCGAGTGCGGCGCGCACTCTGGAGAGGATCTGTTCGCGGGAGTCGCTCATGGAAGGGAAGGGAGTTTCGGACAGGACACGGAGATCACCGAGAGGGGGAGGAGATCACAGAGATAAAGGCGAAGTGGACTCGGAGAGGTGGAGCCGGACTCGGTCAGGTCACAGAGGGCACGGAAGGGGAGGAGGGCACGGCGAAAGACACGGGGAGTCACCGCGGAATCGACTCCAAGAAAAGGGAGGCGAAGGACGCCGTTCCCCTCGTCCGTTCTCTCTGTGGACTCCCGCTTGGCTCTGTGTCCTCTGTGACGGATCGGCGGATCGGATTCATGATTTCGCCCTACCTTTCATCCAGCGGCGGAACTCGCCGCCTTGCCACTTGGGGATGGTGCGTTTCTCCGTCCACGCCTGCATCGCGGGGACGGGTACGAGCTTGTGCGGGACGAGGTTGAGCATCTTGCCGCCGAGCAGCGCGGCCTTCCACGCGGCAGGGCTGGCGGCCATGACGGCCCAGCCGCCCAGCGGCGGGGTGCCGGCGGCGGCGAGCGGGGCGTGGGCGCGCTTGGCGCGATCGCGCAGGCGCAGGAGCAGGTCGGGGATCGGGATGTTGACCGGGCAAACCTCGTTGCAGGCGGCGCACACGGAGCAGGCCTTCGGGAGGTCGGCCTTGGCGGGGAAGTTGTCGCCGGCGAAGAGCGGGGAGATGACGGAGCCGACGGGGCCGGGATAGGTGCTGCGGTAGGCGTGGCCGCTGGCCTGGCGGTAGACCGGGCAGACGTTGAGGCAGCCGCCGCAACGGATACAGCGCAGGATCGGGCGGCAGTCTCCGGCGAGGATCTCGGTGCGGCGGTTGTCGACGAAGATGACGTGCATCTCCTCGGGGCCGTCCTGCTGCCCGGGCGCCTTGGGGCCGGAGATGAACTCGGCGTAGGCGGTGAGCGGCTGAGCGGTGGCGGAGCGGACGAGGAGGTTGAGGAAGAGGGCGAGGTCGGTGTCGCGCGGCACCAGTTTCTCGATGCCGACGAGGGCGATGTGGCACTTCGGGGCGGCGAGGGAGAAGCGGGAGTTGCCCTCGTTGGTGATGACGACGAGGCGGCCGCTCTCGACGGAGACGAAGTTGGCGCCGGTCAGGCCGACATCGGCGGCGAGAAACTTGTGGCGGAGAAATTTCCGGGCGCGGCGGGTGATCGTCTCCGGATCGTCGTTGTACTCGCCGAGGCCCTCGCGCTCGAAGCTCTTGGCGATCTCGCGGCGGTTCTTGTGGATGATCGGGCGGACGATGTGGCTGGGGGTGTCCTTGTCGATCTGGACGATGAACTCGCCGAGGTCGGTCTCCAGGGCTTCGATGCCGTACTTGGCGAGGTAGTGGGCGAGCTCGATCTCCTCGCTGACCATGGTCTTGGCCTTGACCATCTTGGTGGCGCCGCGGGCCTGCATGATCTTCAGGACGGTGGCGCAGGCCTCGTCGCCGGTGGCGGCCCAGTGGACCTGGGCGCCGTTGGCCTTGAGCTTGGCCTCGACCTGCGGGAGGTAGGTATCGAGGTTTTCGACAACGTGCTGCTTGATCTCGCCGGCGAGGCGGCGGAGCGCGTCGGAGTCGGCGAACTGGTCCGCCAGCATCTGGGTGCGCTTCTCGTGGGTGCCCTTGGTGGCCTGGTAGACGGCGGTGCGCGTGTCGGCGGGGAGCTGCGCCACGAACTGGTCGATGGGTTGCTTGGACATGGCGGTCAGAGGAGTTTGCCGTTCTTGAGGGAGTCGCGCAGGACCTGGGCGATGTGGCGGGTGACGACGGGTTTACCCTGTTTCTCGGCGAGACAGGAGAGGTGCATCATGCAGCTCATGTCGATGCCGACGAGGATATCGGGCTGGGCGGCGCGGATGTGCTCGAGCTTGAGGGCACCCATGCGGGCGGAGATCTCGGGGAAGGCGACGGAGAAGGTGCCGCCGAACCCGCAGCACTGCTCGGCCTCGCCGATCGGCACGACGGTGGCGCCGGCGATGGAGGAGAGGAGCTGCACGGCGGCCGGGCCGGAGCCGGTGCCGCGGGCGTGGCAGGAGCGGTGGAAGGCGAACTTTGCGTCGTACCGGCCGGGCCACTTCGCGACGCCGAGGGCGTTGACGATGAAGTCGGCGAACTCCCAGGTGCGGCCGGCGAGCTGCTGGACGGCGGGTAGATCGGGCTCCTTCTCGAACTCGAGCGGGGCGCCGTGGAAGAGCATCGCGGCGCAGGAGGCCGAGGGGACGATGACGGGCAGGTCGCCGGCGAAGACGCCGACGGTGTGGCGGACGACCTTGCGGGAGGCGGGCCAGTCGCCGGCGTTGAAGGCGGGCTGGCCGCAGCAGGTCTGGGCGGCGGGGAACTCAACCTTGCAGCCGAGGTACTCGAGAACCTCGACGGTGGCGCGCGCCACGTCGGCGTAGAAGGCGTCGCACAGGCACGTGGCCATGAGCTGGACACGCTTGTCGGCGCCGGGAAGCTGGCGGGTGGGGATCATGGGGGAATTGCGGATTGCGGAATGGGCGCAAACGGCTGGCGGGGATGGAATCTTCGAGGGCGATTTGCCGATTTGCGATAGGGAAAGGCGCGCGGCTGGACTGCGGCGACCGGCGATGGTGTGAGGGCGGAGCGACCTAGACTGTGGCGCCGTTCGCGAGAACGGCGATTCGGGGGAATCGAAACCCTTGGCGGGTTTCGCTACGGGCGGAAGGGAAAGAACGGCGGAAAAAGCGACGCCGCTCTCGCGAGCGGCGCCACTTCGGAATGTTGTTCAGCGTTTCGAGAGAACGGTCTTCTCGTACTTGGCCACATCGGCGAGCCAGTCGGCGCCGGCGGGGACGCCGGAGCGGACGCAGAGCTCGTCCCACACGGCGCCCCACGGGAGCGACTTGGAGAGTTCCATGAGCGCGAGGCGTTCGTGGCCGCGGCCGGCGGACTCGGCGGCCTGGATCTGCTTGGTCGGGTCGAGGAGGCCGGCGAGGATCGCCTGACGGGTGGCGCGGGCGCCGACGATGTAGGCGCCGAGGCGGTTGATCGAGGCGTCGAAGAAATCGAGGGCGACGAAGACGCGGTCCCAGGCGCCGCCGCGGGCGATCTCCAGGAATAAGTTACGGACGGCGTCGTCGAGGATGACGACGTGGTCGCTGTCCCAGCGGATCGGGCGGCTGGTGTGCAGGAGGATGCGGTCGTGGAACTGCATCAGCGCGGAGACCTTGTCGGCGATGGACTCGGTGAGGTGGTAGTGGCCGAGGTCGAGGGTGAGGACGAGGTCGCGCGTCTGGGCGTAGCTGGAGTAGAACTCGGGGGAGCCGACGACGTACTCCTCGCTGCCGATGCCGAAGAGCTTCCCCTCGACGGCGTCGACGCAGAGCTTCCGGTTGACGGACTTGTCGGCGAAGATGGCGTCGTAGGATTCGACGAGGCGGGCGCGGGGACTCCAGCGGTCGGCCGGGGCGTCCTTGGCGCCGTCGGGGATCCAGTGGTTGATGACGCAGGGGGAACCGAGCTTCTGGGCGAAGTGCTGGGCGATGTGGCGGCAGGCCTTGCCGTGGTCGATCCAGAACTTGCGGATGGACTTGTCGGCGTGGGAGAGGGTGAAGCCGGAGTTGGCGTTGGGGTGGGCGAAGTAGGTGGGGTTGAAGTCGAGGCCGATCTTGCGGGCCTTGGCCCAGGAGACCCAGTTGGCGAAATGCTCGGGGAGGATCTCGTCGCGATCGACGACCTTGGCGCCGGTCTCGGCGTAGAAGGCGTGGAGGTTGAGGCGCTGCTTGCCGGGGATGAGGGCGATGGCGGCGTCGAGGTCGGCGCGCATCTCGTCGCCGTTGCGGGCGCGGCCGGGGTAGCCGCCGGTGGCCATGATGCCGCCGCCGGAGACGCCCTCCTTCGGTGTCTCCAGGCCGTGGACATCGTCGGCCTGCCAGCAGTGGAGGGAGATCGGAATGGAGAGGGCCTTCTTGATGGCGGCCTCGGTGTCGATGCCGAGGTCGGCGTAGGCGGCGGAGGCGAGCTTGTAGGCGGAGGCGACTTGTTTGGCGGTAGGCATGGGAGGAAAAGGCAGAACTGAGAATGCGGAGTGATGAAGTAGACGAAGCGGAGGCCCGGCGGATTTTCGATTTAGGATTGCCGATTTGCGATTGGGCGGAGGAGGAGTTCCGGAAGGTGAATGTGGAAAACGGGAAGGCTGGAAACGGAGAGCGGAGAATCTGGAACTCAGGAAATCAGGAACGGAAGCGGCGGAAACTTGGTTGAGCGGCGGTTGAGGGTTCTGTTGTGGCGCCGCTCGTGAGAGCGGCGATTGCGAGGAGATGCTCTGGCGCCGCGGAGAGCTGCTCTGTCGCCGCGAGGAGCGCGGCTGAGCGAGCAGCTCCATAATCTGGAGATCAGCGGCGCGGGGTGTAGGTGGCGGATTCGAGGGTGCGGGCGAGGGAGGCGCGGACGACCTGGAGGTTCTTCACGGCGCCGAGGGCGATGAGCTGGCTTGCGATGTTGCCTACGGCCGTGCCTTCGAGGCTGAACGAGACGAGCGGGATGCCGGCGGCATCGGCCGTGGCTTGGCACATGAGCTTGTTGCGCGAGCCGCCGCCGACGGCGAGGATGCGGTTGAACTTGCGGCCGGTCATCTTCTCGAAGGCGGCCTTGGCGTTGGCGTGGCCCTGGCCGAGGGAGTCGCAGATGAGGCGCAGGTAGCCGGCGAGGTCCTTCGGCGGCTTGGCGCCGCGGGCCTTGAGGTGGGCGTCGATGGCGGCGCGCATGGAGGGCGGGTTGGAGAAGGCGGGATCGGCGACGTCGAGCAGGAGCGCCGGGGCGGGGAGGGCGGCGGCG
>CAZXHR010000018.1:24487-36394 GCA_964640465.1 uncultured Opitutaceae bacterium | reverse complement strand
ACCTCCGCCCGGTCCTCATGCCCCAATCCTAGCCACTAAAATTCCGGAAGAACCCTTTTCTATTTCGACGCCTGCAGGGCCCTCTCGGGGCTTGAAGCCGCGCAGGGTGTCTGGCACGTAGGGCAGCGACGCGCGTCGTCCCCATAGTTCAATGGATAGAACAGCGGTTTCCTAAACCGCTGATCCGAGTTCGATTCTCGGTGGGGGCGCCAGTTTGAGAGGAGAGGGGCGAAGCGCACACAATGCGCACACTGAAGTTGTGGAGGGCGTGGTCCGTTGGGCGCATCTCCGGCTTGCTTGCCGGTGCCGTCGCCACGTACCGTGGCCGGCTCAATCATGACCGAGATTCCCGCTGCGAATTCCAACGACCTCTTTGCCGTCCGCCTGGCTAAGCTCCAGGAAATGCGTGCCGCCGGTTTCGACCCGTTCCACGCCAACGTTAGCCCGACGCACTCCTCGGTCGAGGCGATCGCCGCCTATGTTGACGGTCAGGACTATGTGGTGCCGGTGACGGTGGCCGGTCGTATCACGGTGTTCCGCGATGGCGGCAAGAGCTGCTTCATCAAGATCCTGGATCGCGCGGGCACGGTGCAGCTTTTCGTGAAGAAGGACCAGGTGGGCGAGGCGGCGTATGTCGCGTTCAAGAAGCTGGACCTCGGCGACATCATTGGCGCGACGGGCACGATGTTCCGCACCCGCGCCGGCGAGGTGACGGTGCGCGTCGACAAGTACACGCTGGTCTCGAAGGCGCTGCGCCCGCTGCCGGAGAAGTGGCACGGCCTGGCCGATCCCGAGCAGGTGTACCGCCAGCGCTACCTCGACCTGATCGTCAACCAGGAGTCGCGCGAGCGGCTCAAGTTGCGCGCCCGGCTGGTGTCGGCGGTGCGCCGTTTCTTCGAGGGCCGCGGTTTCCTGGAAGTGGAGACGCCGATTTTGCAGAACGTCGCCGGCGGCGCCGCCGCGCGGCCGTTCACGACCCACCACAACGCGCTGGGCTGCGACTTCTTCCTGCGCATCGCCCTTGAGCTCTACCTGAAGCGGCTGCTTGTCGGCGGCTTCGAGCGTGTGTTCGAGATCGGCCGCAACTTCCGCAACGAGGGCATCGACCGTCGCCACAATCCGGAGTTCACGATGCTCGAGGTCTACCAGGCCTACAGCGACTACCGCGGGATGATGCAGCTCGTGCGCGACCTCATCCAGACGCTCTGCCGCGACGTGCTCGGCAAGATGGAGATCGTCCACGCGCCGACCGGCGAGACGATCAAGTTCGACGGCGAGTGGAAGCAGGCGCGCTACAAGGATCTGATCGTCGCCGAGACCGGCGACCCGGAGTGGTTCTCGCGCACCAAGGAGCAGAAGATGGAGAAGGCCCGCGCGATGGGCCTGGAGATCCACCCTGGCTGGGAGGACCACGAGGTGACCAACGAGGTGTACGGCAAGCGCATCGAGTGCCGCCTGATCCAGCCGACGTTCGTCACGCACCTGCCGAAGGAACTCTGCCCGCTGGCGAAAATCACCGCCGACGATCCGACTACGATCGACGTGTTCGAGCTGGTGATCGGCGGCATGGAGGTCGCCCCGGCCTACTCTGAGCAGAACGACCCGCTGGTGCAGCGCCAGATGTTCGAGGCTCAAGTGGGCGAGGAGATCCAGAAACTGGACAACGACTTCCTCACCGCGCTCGAACACGGCATGCCGCCGGCCGGCGGTATGGGCATCGGCATCGACCGCCTCTGCATCCTGCTCACCGGCGCCGCGAGCATCCGCGACGTGATCTTCTTCCCGCAGCTGCGGCCGCAGGGCGTGGCGCCGACAAAGGCCGAATGATTCGCTGACTCCAGATTGCCGATTGCGGCGATGCCGCAGCTCGTAATCCCCAGCCAACCGAAAATCGGCAATCTCCCAGTCGAATATGTCCTGGCCGCTCTACCTGGCGCTGAAGCAGCTCTTCCCGACAGGGCGGCGCGTGCCGTTTTTCACGTTCATCTCGCTGGCTGGCGTGGCGCTGGGCGTGACGGTGCTGATCGTCACGCTCGCCGTGATGGGCGGCTTCCAGCAGCAGATCCGGCGGATGATCGTTGATACGGGGGGCGATGTGCAGATCAGCGCCTCGCAGCCGATGACCAACGCCTCGGAGATCATGGCTGAGGCGCGGAAGATCCCCGGCGTCACTGGCGCGACGCAGCACGCCGAGGGCGTCGTGATGGTCTTGGCCGGCAACAAGCCGTCGTTCCCGGCGATCCAGGGCATCGATCTAGCGCACGTCGAGGAGGTGGTGCCGTTGAACCAGTACCTTCAGCTCGGCACGATCGACGACCTTGACGACGACTCGGTGATACTTAGCCGCGATCTGGCGCGTTCGCTCGGCGTCGGTATCGGCAGTCGGATCGAACTCTACACGCCGTTGCTGCTCGAAAAGATGCGGCACGACGAAGTGCTGCTCCCTCGGGAGTTTCGCGTTTGTGGGTTGTTCGAGATCGGGCACTCGCAGCTCGATGGCAACCTCGTCATTTGCACGCTGCGTGCGATGCAGGACCTCTACGGGCTCGGCTCGGCGGTGCACGGCGTGAGTCTGCGGCTTGCGGCTGGCACCGATCCAGATGCCGTCGCAGCGCAGCTCAATCGCCGGCTCGCCCATGGCCAGCGGGCGCTGGCCTGGATGGATACCAACCGCGACTTCCTCTTCATCCTGCAGCTCGAGAAGAATATGCTGTTTTTCCTGCTGCTGTTCATCGTCCTCGTCGCCGGTTTCTCGGTGGCCAGCTCGTTGCTGATCTCCGTCGTGCGCAAGACGCGCGAGATCGGGCTGCTCGCGGCGCTGGGCGGCGATGCGCGCAGCGTGGCCGCCTGCTACTGCTACCAAGGGCTGTTCATCGGTGTGGCCGGGACCGCGCTGGGGCTCGTGCTCGGGTTTGTGGCGATCTATTTCCGCAACGACGCGGTGCATGCCTTTACCCGGCTCACGCAGAGCAAGGCGGCACTCGAGCGCTTCTACATGTTCACCGAGATTCCGGCTCATCTGTCGCTCTCGGACCTGGCGATGATCGTCGTCTGTTCCATTGCCATCGCGCTTGGGGCGGCGGTGCTGCCGGCGTGGCGCGCGTCGCGTCTCAAACCCTCGGAGGCACTGCGCAGTGAGTGATTCCGGCGACATCGTCCTTTCGGCCTCCGGGCTGCACATGAGCTATCCCAGCGGCGATGGGCGCATCACCGTGCTCGAAGGTGTCGGCTGCGAGGTGAACGCCGGCACGAGCCTGAGTATCCGTGGCGAATCCGGCTGTGGAAAGACGACGTTGCTCAACCTGCTGGCTGGTCTTGAGATTCCGGATTCCGGCGAGGTCCGCTGGGCCGGCGAACCGATCGGCCGGCTCGGACGCGGCGAACTGGCGCGCCGGCGCGCGACATTCATCGGAATGGTTTTCCAGTCCTTCTATCTCATCCCCGAGATCGATGCGGCCGAGAACGTCCTCATGGCCGCGCGCATCCTCGGCAAGGTCGGTCCCGCCGAGCGCAAGCGCGCAGCGGATCTGCTCGCGCGCGTCGGGTTGGCCGAGCGCGCGCACCACGTGCCGGCGCATCTTTCCGGCGGCGAGCGCCAGCGGGTCGCCGTGGCGCGGGCGTTGATGAATCGTCCACGCGTCGTTCTCGCCGACGAGCCCACGGGTAACCTCGACGAGGCGACGGGCGAGGGGGTGATGGGCGTGCTGTTGGATGTCTGTGCCGAGCAGCACGCGAGCTTGGTTGTCGTGACGCACAACGCCGTGCACGCGGCGCGCACGAACGGCCAAGCCTTCCTCTCGCGCCAGCATCTCAAACGGCTGTAAAGACGCTGCCGCCGCTACCGCACGCCGCTTCAGGAGGTTTGTTGCCAGCAGCGCGGTCTTGAGGTGCGGCTGTTGCGGCTCTTCACTGCGGCCCATGGCCAACGAGAGTCTCCGAATCGGTATCGTCGGCGCCGGGGCGAACACCCGCGCCAAGCACTTGCCGCTGCTCCAGCGGATACCCGGGGTGAAGGTCGTGATGGTCGCCAACCGCTCCGTGGCTTCGGCGCAGGCGGTGGCCATGGAATTCGGCATCCCTGGGGTGGCGCGCCATTGGCGCGAGGTCGTGGCGGCGCCGGATGTTGATGCGGTCGTGATTGGCGCGTGGCCGAATCTCCATGCCGAGGCGACCTGTGCGGCGCTGGCCAACGGGAAACACGTTCTGACCGAGGCGCGGATGGCCGCGCATCTTGCGCAGGCCGAGACCATGCTCGCGGCGGCCCGGGAGCACTCGAATCTCGTGGCCCAGATCGTGCCGGCGCCTATGTCCCTGGATTTCGACGCCGCGATCGTGGAGCTCCTGCCGGCGCTCGGCGCGCTGTTCGAGGTGTGCGTGACGCATACTGGCGGCCAGTATGCCGATGTCGCGGTGCCGTTGGGCTGGCGGCAACGGTTCGACCTGAGCGGGGTGAACACGCTCACCCTGGGCATCAACTACGAGATGGTCCTGCGCTGGCTCGGACAAGACCCGGTCTGGCTGCAAGCCGATGCGGAGATGTTCACCCATAGGCGCAAGCGCACCGAAGGGGGGATGGGCGATGTCGAGATACCCGAGAGCGTGAGTGTGCTCGGGCGCTATGCGGCGGGCGCGCGGCTGATCATGCATTTCAGCGGTGTGGAACTTGGCCAGCCTCGCCACGAGATCCGGCTCAACGGCGAGAATGGCGGACTCCGGCTCGACTTGGTCGCGCAGAAGCTCTGGCACACGCCGCTCGGCGGCGCCGAGGTCGAGGTCGTGCCCTCGCCCGAGCAGCGCCGCGGTTGGCGCGTGGAGGAGGATTTCATCGCGAGTATCCGCGAAGGGGCACCGGTACGGTTGACGGATTTCGCCACCGGTGTGCGCTACATGCGGGTGACCGACGCTGTCTGGCGCTCGTGGAGCGATGGGGGCGTGCGCGTTGCGCTCTGAGCTCGTACAACCGACTCCAATCTTCTCCGCGTTACCCCATGAGAATCTTCAAGTACTGGACCCGGATCGAGCGCTCGATCTCCATCGGCGGGCAACCGCAGAAGGTGCACGCCTTCGGCGGTTCCAACGTTTCGGTACAGGCGGCGGCCGCGGATGCAGAGCAGCGGCTCGACGCCGTCCGCAAGCGCGCCGCCGGCGAGCCCGTGCGCGACGAGGAAACCTACGAGGTGGACATTCGCGAGGAGGTGCTCGCACGGATCGACGAGAACAACGTGGTCACGCGCAACCGCTACGGCGCGGCGGTGCTCAACAGTGCGGAAGTGCTGTTCATCGACATCGACGATCCGCGGCCGGGGTTCCTCGACCTGTTTCGTCCGCGGCCGACCGGCGCGCGCAAGATCGAGCGGATCGTTGAGCAGGTGAAGAAACTGGTGCTGGCGGAGCCGGAGCTGCGTGGGCTTGGGGTGCGGCTGTATGCGACGCACAGCGGCATGCGCGCCATCGTGACCGGGCGAGCCTTCGATCCGCGGGCTGAGGCGACGGCGAGACTGCTGCGGCGTTTCAACGCCGATTGGCTCTATAGTTGCCTATGCCGGAAACAGGGTTGCTTTCGTGCGCGGCTGACGCCGAAGCCATTCCGCATGAAGTGCCGCACGCACAAGGTGGTTTTCCCGCGGACGGATGCGGCGCAGGAGGCCGAACATCAGGCCTGGGTTGCCGAATACGAACGAGCGCGGAGGCAGTTCGCGACCTGTCGGCTGCTCTGCACGATCGGGCACGATGTGCGCGATCCGATCGTCGATTGGCACGACCGCGAGACCGGCGCCACTGGCGGGCTGAAGCTGGCGTGAGCTCGTTGGGTGTGGAGCGGGACCAGGGCGTTGCAGGACAACGCGCCTACGACGGAGCGCCGGCGGTCAATGACGTTCGTCGAACTGCACCTGCGGCGGTGGAGGTGCCGGCGGGTGGCGCTTGTTGTAGGCGCGGCTGACCCAGACCAAGAGCGCGCAGAGCCCGGTAACTAGAAGTGCCGCGACACTGAAGTAGAGGAGGCAGCCGCGGCGGACGTCCTGCTGGATGTCTGTGGGCTGGCGTTTGGGCGGGAGGTGCTTGGCGGCCATGTCGTCCTCCGGGGTATGGGCTTCCGGGTTTGGCGCTGCGGACTTCGCGGTTGCAGCGGCGGCGAGGATGGCTGCGGGGTCGATCAATGCTGGCGATGGGGACGGTGCGGTTTCTGCCCCGGAGTTAGTCGGCTGTGCAGTCGGGGGGGCCGAGGGGGGCGTGGCGGAGGCGATTTCGCGATCCAGCCACGCAAGATGCTCGGCGATGAGTGTGCGCTGGCGTTGGAGTTCCGCGAGTCGGTCCGACATACGTGCGCAAGGTTGGGGGACACCGAACCCGGCGCAACTCCCAAGCCGGAGACGATACTTGGGGGCCGTGCGCAGGTTTGTGGGCGGACAGCGCCAGCGTCAGGCGCGTTACCCAAGCCGGAGACGAATGCCGGGTTGTGCGTGGGTGTGCGGGCGAGTTGCGCAGGGTGGGCGCGTTGCCCCTTGCCGGAGGAGAATCGACAAGCGGTGCGGGGATCGCTTTGTTGACCGCAGCCCCATGAGTTCGCCCGCCGATTCCTGCTCCAACAGTGAAACGCCAGCCAATGGCCTGCCCAAGGCCGACATCACCGAAGCCGAATGGTATGCCACGGTGTACCAGGGCGACAAGGTGCCGCAGCTCACGTGGCGGGCGGTGCTGACGGGCGGCTTGCTCGGCATGGCGATGGCGGCGTCGAATCTCTACACGACGCTCAAGATCGGCTGGGCATTCGGCGTGGCGATCACGGCGTGCGTGCTGTCGTTCGTGATCTGGAACATCCTACAGCGTGCGACCGGCGGGCGGATGCGGCCGCTCTCGATCCTCGAGAACAATTGCATGCAGTCGACGGCTTCGGCCGCTGGCGTGTCGACCGGGGCGACGATCGGCACGGCGTTTGGAGCGTTGCTGCTCCTGGAGGGCGTGCACCAGCCGTGGTGGGCGGTGGCGATCTTCACGCTGCTGACGGGGGCGATGGGCGTGTTTCTGGCGGTGCCGATGAAGCGGCAGATGATCAACCAGGAGCGGCTGGCGTTTCCCAGCGGAACGGCGGCGGCGGTCACGCTGAAGAGTCTCTACAGCAAGGGCGCGCAGGCGGTGCGGCAGGCGCACGTGCTGGTGTGGGGGCTGGTCGCCGGCGCCGGAATCGGAATTCTGAACACGGGGACGGGCACGCTGCGCATCCTCGACCGGCTCTTCGAAAAGCTGCCGTGGATCGCGCTGCCGGAACAACTCCCGGCCAACGGCTACTGGCTGGTGAACGGCCAGCCGCTGGCGGGCTTCGGCTTCGAATCGAGCGTGCTGCTGATCGGCGCGGGCATGATCACCGGGCTGCGCGTGTCGCTCTCGATGCTCGTCGGGTCGCTGCTGCTGTACGCCGTCGTCGGGCCGTATCTGATTGGTTTGGATGCGGCGCAGGCGGGGGCGGCGGGCTACATCGTCTCGATCCCGTTGGGCGGCGCAGGTTACAATCTCGCGCGCTGGGCGCTGTGGGGCGGAACTTCGCTGATGGTGTTCTCGAGCTTGGCGGCGTTCGCGCTGCAGTGGCGGACGATCGCGCGATCATTCCGCTCGTTCCGCAAGAAGGTGCCGACCGGCGACACGTCGCTCGACGAGACGATGGCGCGCATCGAGGTGCCGATGAGCTGGCTGGTCGCGGGGATGGTGCCGATCTCGATCGGGCTGCTTGTGCTCAACGTTGTCGCCTTCCATGTGAACGTCTGGCTCGGGCTGGTGTCGATCGTCATGTCGTTCGTGCTGACGTTGGTCGCCTGCCGCGCGACCGGCGAGACGGACACCACGCCGATCGGCGCGATGGGCAAGGTGATGCAGCTGCTCTTCGCCGTGCTCTCGCCACCCTCGGCTTCGAGCATGCAACTGAGTTTGCAGCACAATCTCCTCGCGGCCGGCACGGCGGCGAACTCGGCGTCGTCGGCCGCCGACCTGCTTACGGATTTGAAGAGCGGCTACCTGCTCGGGGCGAACCCGCGGCGGCAGTTTCTCGCGCAGTTCTACGGACTCTTCTTCGGCTTGGTGGCGATCATCCCGTGCTGGTACCTGATGGTGCCGACCAAGGAGGCGCTGGAGCGGTTCAACCCGCCGGCGACGAACATGTGGTACGCGGTGGCGAAGCTGCTTTCCGGCGGCGGATTCGCGCAGCTCGCCCCGAGCGCGCGGTGGGCGATCCTGATCGGCGGACTGGTAGGCGTGGCGCTGCCGCTGATCGATCGGCTGTGGCCGAAGCTGCGGCCGTGGATGCCGTCGTGCATGGGCCTGGGGCTGGCGTGGGTGATGCCGTTCACCAACGCGCAGTCGTTCGCGATCGGTGCGATCCTGGTGTGGCTCTGGACTAAATGGAACGCAAAGAATGCGGATACCTACAACGTGCCGCTGGCCTCCGGCCTGATCGCTGGCGAGTCGCTGATCAAAGCCGTCATCGCGATGGCGGCGACGGCGCTGGGTCTGCTGGGATGGAGCTGAGGCGTAACCATGCAATCCGATGCCGGTTCCTCTCTGGCGTTGAGGCGCGCGCAGCGCAGGGGTGTGTAGGGACGTTGTCTTGCTGCGCCCGTTTGTGCCGCCAACACCGTGGTGTGACACGCCTGACGGGCGTCGCAAGACGACGCCCCTACGAAGGCAACTCCTAGGAAACGGCATCCGGTTTGCTGGAGGTGGCTGCTCCGTCGGCGCCGGGGATTGGCTGGCGGCGCCGACCCTGTGCACTTCGCCGCGACGTGCCCGCGGCGGAACCCTCCAGCGGAAAAGAGAAGGCTCCGCGAGGAGGCGCGAGCTTCAGTTGGCGTATCCTACCGCCTTACCGGGATGTCGCGGCTGGCGAGATAGTCCTTGGCCTGCGGGACGGTGAAGGTTCCGAAGTGGAAGATGGAGGCGGCGAGGACGGCGCTGGCGCCGCCTTTGGTGAGGACCTCGGCGAGGTGTTCGAGCGTGCCAGCGCCGCCGGAGGCGATCACGGGCACCTCGACGGCGTCGCTGACGTGGCGGGTGAGCTCGATGTCGTAGCCGTTGAGCATGCCGTCGCAGTCCATCGAGGTGAGGAGGATTTCACCGGCGCCGAGGGACACGGCGCGTCGCGCCCATTCGACGACATCGATCTCGGTGCGCTTGCGGCCGCCGTGGGTGTAGACCTTCCAGGACTGGCCGTCGGGCTCGCGGCGGGCGTCGATGGCGAGGACGATGCACTGGTTGCCGAACTTGCGCGCGCTGTCGCGGATGAGCTCGGGGTTCTGGACGGCGGCGGTGTTGAGCGAGACCTTGTCGGCGCCGGCGTGGAGCATCTTGCGGATGTCCTCGACGGTGCGCAGGCCGCCGCCGACGGTGAGCGGCATGAAGCACTGCTCGGCGGTGGCGGCGACGACATCGTGCATGATGGCGCGCTGGTCGCTGGAGGCGGTGATGTCGAGGAAGACGAGTTCGTCGGCGCCCTGGGCGTCGTAGGCGCGGGCGCAGGCGACGGGGTCGCCGGCGTCGCGGAGTTGCTGGAACTTCACGCCTTTGACGACGCGGCCGGCGGTGACATCGAGGCAGGGGATGATGCGGCGGCTCAGCATGATGCGGCGGCGATGCCGCCGCGTTTCGGGTTTTGTGTTTCGGGTTTCGGGACAGACATCGGAAAGGTTTCGGGTTTCGAGCTTATGGCTCCGGGTTCGCACGCGTTGACGCGGTGGTGAAGGGACGACTCGCGACCGGGGAAGTCTTGAACTTCTGGCCGCGGATTTCGCTGTTCTGGAGGTACGCGATCAGGCCTCCGATCTGGCGTGAGGTTTTGGCGGCGAGGGCGTAGGCCGTGTCGAATTCGTTTTGATCGATATAGCCTTCGTCGATCGCAGTGTAGAGCTGATCCTGAACTTCTGCCGCCGAGCCTTTGGCGATCCAGAGGAATTGCAGGAACTCGCGGTTGCCGCCGCGTTCGTGACCTTCGGCGATGTTGGAGGTCACGGATTGGGCGGCGCGGCGGATCTGGGAAATCAAATCGCGATCTGCGGCAAAGACCGGCTTGCGTGTATACACATAAATAAGCCGGCGCAGTTGCCGGCCCGACTGCCAAGCCTCAATCTCTTCGAATCGTGTGAAGGTCGCCACGAGCGGGGAGCCTGCTTCCGCGCGGCATGCTTCGGCAACTCGAAACCCGAAACTCAAAACCCGGAACCGACCTTGATCGAGGCGTTACGCCTCAATCAAGGTGATGTCGGGCTCGAAGCTGACGGAGAACCGGTACTGCTGGCCCGGGCGCATGACCAGCGCGTGGTCGCGTACGAGGTACTGCATGTAGTGCACCTTGCCGTAGTTGGTGCGGTAGGCCGGGTCGTGGCTGACGACCTCGGTCTCCTGCCAGACGCCTTGGAAATCGTCCTTGAGGACGGAGCAGCGGATGCCCTGCTGGCCGAGCATCGGCGAGATGCCGAGGCGCTGGCGGGAGTGGGGCGCGGCGATGCAGAGAGCGAAGCGGAACTTGTCGAGGGTGACCTGGTTCTTGACGGTGTAAACCCACTCGGCGGTGAGCTTGTTGCCGGCGAAGTTCCAGTTGACCTTCACGCTGCCGATGCCGGGTACGATCTTCTCCTGGAGGGAGATGAGGTCGGGCTGCTCGTAGCGGAAGAAGAAGGAATTGCGCAGACCGAGGCCGGTGACGCACTGCTTGCCGTAGAAGGAGGGGACGGTGACGTTCTCGCCGAAGGTGAGCTCGGGAGTCATGACCGGCGCGTAGAGGTCGTTGGACCAGTCGAAGAGGCCGGGGGCGTGCGGGAAGGCGAGGTTGTCGGCCGTGGCGCGGCCACCGGCGCTGACGAGCGGGAGCTGAATGTGGAGGCCGCTCTCGGCGTCGCGGTAGAGGAAGAGGCCCGGCTCCTTGCGGTTGTCTTTGTCGAAGATGACGAAGCGACCGGAGGTGCGGATGGGCTCGGCCTTGGTAACGGCGGGGGAGTCGACGGTCTTCGCGAGGCGGGACCACTGGCAGAGGTAGCGGGCGCCGTCGAAGTTGGCCAAGCGGGTGGTGTGGCCTTCCATCGAGGTGCGCTCGGCATCGCGGACGACCATGAAGCCGTGCTCCTGGTCGAGGAAGGTGCCGTAGAAGAAGAAGAAGAGGCGGCGGAGGATGTCGTGGTATTTCGCCTTCTGGTCGTCGGCGATCCAGCCGTCGCGGAATGCCTGGAGGATGAGGCTGATGCAGTGCATCTGGCCGTAGGCGCCGGAGCTGCGGCCGAACGCCCAGCCGAGGCCGTCGGCGCGGACGAGGTCGGGCATGAGCTTCACGTACTTCTCGGCGTAGGTGCGGAGGGTGGGGAGCTTGCGCTCGCGCACGCCGGAGTTGGCGTGGAGCTGGAGGGCCTGACGGATGAAGACGAAGTTCATCACGCCGTAGAGGTCGAAGTTGCCGCCGATGCCCTCGGCCGCGTCGTCGAAGAAACCGTTGGAGCTGGTGGCGTCGATACGCTCGACCATGCGCTCGATGAGGCGGGAGGTCTCGTCCTTCTTGGAGAGGCCGAGGGAGTAGCGGCAGACGGCCTTGGCGATGTTGAAGGACTGCCAGTGGTTGTCGTAGTCGCTGCGGGTGAGAAGCTGTTTGTCGAGGCGCTGGCGGGTCTCCTCGACGAGGCGCTCCCAGACGGGGTTGCGTTCCTTGGAGGGGCCGAAGGCGAGGAGGCCGAGGGAGGCGTAGGCAAGGCCGTTTTCGGCGATCGGCTCGGTGAAGGCCTGGGCGGTGATGCAGCGGGCGGCGAGATCGATGAGGTCCTTGCCGGCCAAGGTGGTCTCGCCGGTGGCGCGGTAGAGTTCCCCGCTGGCAATGGCGGCGTGGCCGGGATCGGCGGAACGGTGGAGGTCGGCAGAGCCGGGAGTGGGGGGGGCGGGGGG
>CAZXHR010000018.1:0-24477 GCA_964640465.1 uncultured Opitutaceae bacterium | reverse complement strand
GGCCATGTCGAGTCATTGCGCCGAGAAACTTTGCATGTAACGGAGATGTGGTATGAACGGCCGCGTGGGCCCAAGGGGCGCGACGCGAAAAGGGAGTGGAAATTGTTTCGGGTTTGGCGGGTACGGGCAAGAGGGAATTTGGGTTCTTGCTTTTCTGCGGAGAAAAGAAAGCCCCGGTTCTGGTACCGGGGCTTCGGGAATCGGGGCTGTGTGGCGAGTGCCGGCTCAGCGGGAGATGAGCTTGAGGAACTCCTCGTTGCTCTTGGTCTTGCTCAGGCGGGTGATCATCGTCTCGGAGGCCTCCTCGATTCGGGCGGACACGAGGGCGCGGCGGAAGAAGTGGATCGACTCGAGGTCCTTGGCGGGGATGAGCAGCTCCTCGCGGCGGGTGCCGGAGGCGGCGACGTTGATCGCGGGCCAGATGCGCATCTCGGCGACCTTGCGGTCGAGCACCATCTCCATGTTGCCGGTACCCTTGAACTCCTGGAAGATGACCTCGTCCATGCGGCTGCCGGTCTCGATGAGGGCGGAGGCGAGGATGGTGAGGCTGCCGGCCTCCTCGGTGTTGCGCGCGGCGGCGAAGAGCTGGCGCGGTTTCTCGAGGGCGCGGGAATCCACGCCGCCGGACATCGTCTTGCCGCCGGAACGGGCGTTGTTGTGCGCGCGGGCCAGGCGGGTGATGGAGTCGAGGAGGATCATCACGTGGCGGCCGGTCTCGACGAGACGCTTGGCGCGCTCGATGCAGAGATCGGCGACGCGGAGGTGGTTCTGGATCGGCTCGTCGTTGGACGATGCCCAGACCTCGGCGCCGGGGACGTTGCGGCGGAAATCGGTGACTTCCTCGGGACGCTCGTCGACGAGGAGGATCATGACGTGGAGCTCGGGATGGTTCTCCAGGGCGCCGTAGGCGATGTCGCGCAGGAGCGTGGTCTTGCCGGTGCGCGGCGGGGCGACGATGAGGCC
Organism: uncultured Opitutaceae bacterium; assembly: GCA_964640465.1. Taxonomy (GTDB): domain Bacteria; phylum Verrucomicrobiota; class Verrucomicrobiia; order Opitutales; family Opitutaceae; genus CAJCBL01. Next base: position 23,514 of record CAZXHR010000018.1, on the reverse strand, counting down.
GCGCGTGCCCTTGCCGACGGGGCAGAACAGATCCATCGCGCGCACGGTCATGCGGTGGTCGCTGCTCTCGAGCTTGATCCACTTGTCCGGCGTGATGGTCGTGAGCTGCGTGAAGTCGATCATGCGCATGCGCTCCTCGACGGTGACGCCGTCGATCTTCTCGATGAAGCGGACCTTGGGATTGGGGAAGCGCGGGTCGGGCGTGGCGGTGGCCTCGATGTAGCTGCCCTGCTTGAGCTTGAAGCGGCGGACGAGTTCCTTCGGGAGATAGGGGTCGGTGGGGCGGAGTTTGCCGCCTTTGGCGGGGTCGACAAGGGAGCCCGCGCGGTCGTTGGTGAGGTCGAGGACGCCCTTCACTCGGATCTCGTTGATGGCCGGCGCGGCGGGCTGCTGCTGGCCCTGGGGCTGTTGAGGCTGGACGGGCTGCTGGTTGGCCGCTGCGGGCGAGGAGGGCTGCTGGTTGTTTTCCATTGATTGCGTGATGACGAGCCGGCCGGGGCGTTGGTTCCGGGCAAATCGAGGAAGCGGCTGGAAACGTGAATACGTCCTCAACGCTCTACCTGAATCGCGCCTGTGAAGTCCGGACGAGTATCGTCGGGTTGCCCGGAAGGGTGTGGTTTTCAGACCGTCTCCCGGGTTCAGGAGCCAAGCCGCATGCGGCTGTTTCGGGTTGAACCGTAGGGGCGGGCGGGGCGCTGTCAATGCTTCGAATTTGTCCCGACTGCTGTGCCCGCCGCGAAAAACCGGGGATGGCAGAGAAGTTCGTTGCCTTGCGCCGGTGGTTGAACTCTGCTCACGTCCACGCGATGGCGCGGCCGTTACCACCCCACGGCTCTGGGCGGAATCCCCCGGGATCTCCGTCGGCGGAGGCGCGCAATGATCTGGCGGGCGGAGGTGCAACGGTGGCGTTTACCTTGGTCGAGTTGCTGGCGGTTATTGCGATCGTCGGGCTGCTCGCCGCGCTGGCGTTTGGCGCGGCGCACGGGGCGGGCGAGCGCTCGCGGCGCGCGCGGAGCGCGGCCGAACTGGGGGTGCTCGCGCAGGCGCTTGAGGCGTATAGGACGCAGTTCGGCGACTACCCGCGCACCGGCGCGGCGGCGAACGTCCCGGCCGGACCGGCCGCGGCCGACGATGGTCCGGGGATTCTTTTCAACGCGCTCATCGGCCGCCGCGGCCCGGGCGCGGCGCTTGTGGCGTTCGAGGGACGCGGCTTCGTGACGCTGGGCGCGCACGCGCTCCAGACCGCGGAGCTTCCTGTCGCCGGAAACACGGCACAGGCGGCGAACGCGTTCCTCGATCCGTGGGGCCGCCGCTATCTCTACGCGTACAAGACCGGCGCGTCGTGGGCGTCGCCGTGTCCGGTGCTGCTCTCTGCTGGGCCGGACGGCGAAGCCGTGCTTGCCCCGGATCTGGCGGTGTGGGACGGCACCGTGCCGGTCGGCGCGGCGGCTCCGGAGAACGCGGACAACTTGGCGGCTTTTGCGGACAACCGATGAAAACACTGCGGAAAAGCTCTTCGATGTGCGCGGCGATCTGCCGCTGCAGGGTACTCGCAGCGCATCTGGAGGGCGCCGCTCCGTCGGCGCCGGGTATAGGAACTACGAAGACGGAGCGGCGCAAACGTGCGCTTTGTCGCCGAGCGTTCACGCTGGTGGAGCTGCTCACGGTGATCGCCGTGCTCGGCATCCTTGCGGCGATCCTCGTACCGGTGGTCGGCCGCGCGCAGGACTCGGCGCGGCGCACACGGGTGAAGACGCAGTTCGCGCAGTGGGCTGTCGCCATCGAGGCCTTTCGCGCCGAGTACGGCTACTACCCGAATTTTTCGGCGAGCACCGCGGCACCGCTCCCCGCGGCCTGCGGCGTCAACGACGTGCCGGGCCTGTTCGTGCAGACGCTCACCGGCCGGCGGGCCGATGGCGGCGTGCCTGACCTCGCGCGGGCGCTGGCGGCGAATCCCCGGCGCGTGGCCTTCCTGAGTTTTGCGGCCGACGAACTGGGCGACGGCGTGAATCCGCTTGTTCGCGACGCTTGCGGCAACACCGACATCGTCGTCCTCGTCGACCGCGACGGCGACGGGCTGATCCCCACGCCGAGCTCGCTGCCGGGGCTGCTATCGGCGGAGACGGGGCGCACACTCGTGCCGGACGCGGCGGCGTTCCCGGCGGGCGGAGTTCGCGCAGGGGTGTTGTTCTACTCGGCCGGTGCGGGGCAGAACGCGGAGGACATCGTGTACAGCTGGAGATGAAAAGCGGCGCCACAGTTCACGCGATGCAGCGCGAAGCGGTTGCTGCACCGGTCGCTGTTTGCGGCGGCGACAGAGCACCGCCCTCCACCGAGAAAGTGCGCACCGGCTTCACGCTCTTCGAGCTGCTGGCGGTAGTCGCACTGATGGCCGCGGTGGTGGCGGTTGCTGTCGGCGGATTGCGAGGAGGTTCCAGTGTAGCGCGGGATGGGGCGGTGGCCTTGCTGGCCTCGCGAGTTGCCGAGGCGCGGCAGCTTGCGACGAGTCGGGGCGAGCCGGTGCGGCTGCTCGTGTGTGCGGACCCGGCGCAGCCGGAGCGCTATCTGCGGTTCGTCGCCATCGCAGTTTTGGACGGAGGCGGTTGGCGCGCGACCGATGGCGGCAGCTTCCTTCCGGCGGACGTGGTTGTGCTGCCAGCGTCCGCTCTTCCGACGGTTGGGCCCGGCGCGGTGCGCCGCGAGGGCGACGACTGGGGCCGCGGCTCTGGTGGGGCACTGCGCTCGACGGCGCTGTCGCCGTACGCCGAGAACGGCACGGAGCCGGCGGTGCTCGGCACGACGCGCTGGTTGATGGTGCGGTTTTCGGCGACGGGCGGGACGAGCAGCGGCGATCTGGTTGTCGCCGCCGGTCGGCGACAGGACGAGGCGGTGCCGGTCACGGTCGTGTGCGAGCAGCCGGACAATGTCGCCGGCCTCTCGTTGTCGGCGTACGGCGTGGCGACCTTCGTGCGCGGGAGGGCGGAATTCTAGGCGATGAAACGTGGCTCCAGATTCCGGTGCCGGTGGTGCGACGGGCTCTCGCTGGTCGAGGTGCTTGTGGCGGTTGGCATCTGCGCTGTGGCCGTCGTGGCGGCGGTGGCGCTGTTCGGTCCGGCGGTGCGCGCGACGCGCGAGGTGGGCGACCGGCGTGCGGCGGTGCGGCTTGGAGAGCGGATCGATGCGGAACTGGGGCGTGCCGGCTTCGGCGCCGTGGCATCGGCGACCGAGGGTGGCGGGACGCTCCGGCTTGTGGCGCGTGTTGACGGCTCGCGGATCGTGCGGCTGGAGGATGCGGACAACGACCCGAGTTCGGGAACTCCGCCGGGGATTCCGGCTGCGGAGCGGTATTTTGGCGTCGAGGTGGCCCGAGCGCTGCGGCCGGCATCGGACGCGGCGTGCGTTGCCCTAGAGGTACGGGTTCGTTGGCCGTTGGCGCTGCCGCCGGACGGTGCGGCGGTGCCGGAGGCGCAGCGCTCGGAGTACCGGTTTCACACGGCGATCAACCGATGAGGCGCAACGGGACAGTTCGTCGTGGATCGCGTGGCGGTTTCACGCTGGTGGAGCTGCTCGTGGCTAGCGCGATCACTGTGGTGTTGGCCGGAATCATGGTCGCGATCCTCGCGCAGATGGTGCGGACATGGGCGCGCGCCAGCGGCGGGCTGATCGCGACGCAGCAGGCGGAGCAAGCGCTCGATCTCCTTGCTCGGGATCTGCAGTCGGCGGTGTTGCGGCGCGACGGGCGTGTGTGGCTGGCGGCGACGGTGCAGCCCGACCAGAGCGGTGCCGGCGATTGCGGCGGTTCTCTCGGCGCGTGGTCGCCGGCAGTGCGCAAGCCCGGTGTCGCGAATCCCGGTACGGCCAACTCCTCGCTCGATCTTGCGCCGGCGAGCGGGCGGATCGAGGACTGTCGTTTCGGCCAGGCGGGCGTGTGGCTGCGGTTTGTGGCCGATGTCCCGGATCGCAACGACACGATCTCCGGTACCTCGGCGCCGCGGGTGGTGAGCTATCAGATCGTACGGCGCGCGGTAAGCGCCGTTGCTGGCGCATCGCAGCGGTACGCGCTGTTTCGCTCGGAGGTACGCCCGCATGCGGACGACAGCCCGGCGCGGGAGCGTTCGAGCTGGAGCGTCGGTTTCGATATCTTTGCCGCAGCCTACAACGGCCCGTCTGGTGGCGGAAATCCCGGCGATGCGGGCACGGTGCGACGTCCGCGCCGCGATCTGCTCCTAGCCAACGAGGTGATCGACTTCGGGGTGCGCTTTTATCGGACCGCGGCGGACGGGACGCGGCGGACACTGTTTCCCACGGGCAACGGCAACCTCGGGTTCTCCGCGACGACCGACACCGGTGCGCTGCCGCCGAACCCTGTGGTGGCGAGCGGGGCGATGGGCTACGGATTTCCGACGGAGGTTGAGTTCTTCGTGCGCGTGCTCACCGAGGAGGGAGCCCGGCAAATCGAGGCACTCGAGGCGGGCCGGCTGACGGGGCCAACGTGGTGGGCGATTGCGCAGGCTCACTCGGTGGTGCTTATACGGTGGGTTGCACTGGAGGCGTCGCCATGAAGCGGAGCCGCGAGGGATTCGCCGTGGTGCTGGCCTCGGGGCTGCTGGCGGCGATCGTGCTGATGCTGCTGGCGCTGGCCGCGCTGACGCGGAGCGAACTGCGGGCGATGGCGCAGCGCGGTGCTGCGGAACAGGCACGTCGCGACGCGTTGCTCGGGCTGCGGGTGGCGCTGGGACGGTTGCAGGCGGCGGCCGGTCCGGATGCGCGCAGCACGGCGACGGCGGAGCGGCTCGGAGGGCGCAACCCGCAGTGGACCGGAGTATGGGCGGATGGCGGCGGCCCGGTGTGGCTGGTGTCGGGCGCGCCGGCGGATGCGGATGTGGCGGTGACGACCACCGGTGCGGCGGCGAACGGCGCGTTGCTGGACGGTTCGAATACGAGCAGCGGCGTCGACGGGGCCGTGGCGGCGTTGTGGGAGCCCATCGATTCTGCGGCGGTGGCGGGTCTGGCCGGCGAGCGGACGCTCGGTCGTTTCGCCTTCTGGATCGGCGACGAAGGCGTGAAGGGCGACGTGGGCGTGATCGACCGCGTCGACGAGGTTCCGATTCCGACTTGGCCGGCGGCCGACGACCCGGTGACGAACACCGCCGAGCGCGCGCGGCTGCGACAGCTCGTGGCGCACCGCGCGGGCAACGACGCGCTCGACGTGAGCGACGAGCCGGCGAAGGGATTCCATCTCCAGCCGGAGTCCGATCCGACCTCGGCTGTGCGATGGGCGCAGTTCGGCGCAGCGCTGACGCCGAATCAGCTCCGCTTCCAGGATTTGGGCACGGTGCAGGCGAACGAGAATTATCGGAAGTTCGTCCGGGTGCATTTCCACGACTTCACGGTCGGTTCGCTCGGCATCCTAGCGAATGCGGCGAGCGGCGGCCTGCGGCGAAACTTCAGCGATCTCGCGGCGGTTGAGGTGCCGGCGGCGGTGAAGGATTTGGAGCGGTTTCGCCCTGTCGCGGGGCGGCTGCCGGTGACGGGCGGCACGGCGGCGAGCGGCGAACCGACAGCGCAGATCAAGCCGGTTGTCACCGAGTGGGCCCTCGATTTCGTGCCGTACCGGGAGGATGAAAGTGGTCGGCTGCTGATCGGCTGTCGGCTTCGGCTGGAGCTGTGGAATCCGTTCAACCTGCCGCTGGCGATGACGCCGGCCGGCGTCGCGGATTTCCGGGTGCGGATCGGCGGTCGGCGCTCCGACGGAGGCGCGACCGACAGCGGGTTGCCGGTGCTGCGCGTGAGCGGGCCGGCTGGCGCGGTGGGCGAGGTCGACCTGCGGGCGTTGCTCGGGCCGGCGCGCGAGGTCGCGGTGGATCTCGCGGGCGACCTGGGTGCGGGGCAGGTGGCGGTTGTCGAGTGTGTGGTCGAGCAGGCGTGGGACAGCGGACTTGTCGTCGTCGATCCGACTCCTGGCGACGCAGGCGACGACGTGCTGCGGATCGATACTGCGGATGATGCGGGGCGTGCGCTCTGCGTGGAGTTGTCTGAAGCGACTTCCGGTGCCGGAGCGGAGTCGCTGACGGCGCTGGACGGTTTCCCAAGCGGCGGTTTTTCCAGACAGTGCGCGGCTGGCCAGTGGTCGGTGCTGGGAAATGCGCCGTTTGCCGCCGGTACCGGTTCGGCTGCGGTTGCGCGTTTGGGCGTGAGCTACCACTGGCGACTAGATCCGGCGCGAGCGAGTTGGGTGGAGTGGATCGATCCGGCGGCGCCGCGCGCGGCCGGGCCGGATCTGAAGGGATCTCGGGTAGAGTACTCTGCGACGTTCTGGAAGTCGGTGGGCGTCGATCCGGTGGCGAATGCGGTGGCGGTGGCCGGGCAGTTCGCGAGTGGCGAGCTGTTTGCGGTCGGCGGAGGTTTTGCGGCGTACGACTTCACGGTGCAGCGGAACCTGAGTGTCGCCGCGCTGGCCCAGGTGTCGGCGTCGGGCGAGCGGGCCTTGGGCGTGGCCCAGCCGTGGGGCGGGGCGCGCAACGCGGTCTTCGACGAGGCGTTCTTCAACCCCGTGCCGGAGAGCTGGATGCCCGGGCAACGTCTGCCGAACGTGCGGCATCGCGTGCTCGACCGGGGCGACGGTGCCGTCCCGAGCGCGGCGGAGCTGGGCGGCGTGGGCGCGGCGCGGTTTCTGGGCGTCGAAGGGATGTTCAATGTGAACTCGGTCTCGCCGGCGGCGTGGACGGTGGTGTTGGGGCGGACGGTGCTTGGTTGGAAGGCGGCCGACGGGACGACGGCTGACTTCGAGAATCCGTTCTTCGTGTTCGCGCAGTCGGCGCCGTACGCGCCGGCGCAGGCGCGTGGCGTGCGGTGTTTCTCCGACGAGGCGGTGCAGCGGCTGGCGAAGGCGTTGGCGGCTCGCATCCGGGCTCGGCCACGGCCGTTCCGCTCGTTGGCGGAGTTCGTGAACAGCGGGGTGCTGCAGGAGGCGATCGATGCTGCGGGGCTCAACACCCGCGCCGATTGCCTGGGCGACATCGGCGGCGTGGCGCCGGCGCGGTATTCGGCGAACTGGCTTTCGCAGGCGGCGGTGCTGAACACACTGGCGCCGCTGCTCGCGGTGCGTTCGGACACCTTCACGATTCGCGTGGCGGCGGAGGCGCTGAATTCGGCGCTCGACGTCGGCGATCCGGAGCGCGTGGCGGCGCGGGCGTGGTGCGAGGCGGTGGTGCAGCGGTTGCCGGAGTATGTCGACGCCAGTGAGGACGCCGCAGCGTGGCCGGCGTTGCAGCCCGACAAAGCGGCGCTCGGCCGGCGGTTCCGGATCGTGGCCTTCCGCTGGCTCGGCCCCGACGACATCTGAGCCGGCTGGCTGTTTGACGTTGGCGAGATAGCAAGCGGTCTCTCAGAGGGGGATGTAACGTAATACGTTACATCGATCCGGATGGCGGTTACGTGAGCTGCCCTCGCGGGCAGCTCCACATACGGGAAAGTGGAGGGACCCGAAAGTCGGGAGCTGGGGTGGTGCGGTGTCACGTGGAGCAGGCCGGAAATGATCGCGCCGGAGGCATGCTTCGTGCATCTGCTGACCGCGATGCGCATCCACTATTTTCAGCATGAACCGTTCGAGGGAATGGGCGGCATGGAGCCCTGGTTTCGCGGGCGCGGCGATGCGATTGCGTCGACACACCTGTATCGCGGCGACCCGCTGCCGGCGTTGGACGATTTCGACTGGCTGGTGGTGATGGGCGGCGGGATGAGCGTGAACGACGAGCGCGAGCTGCCGTGGCTGGTGCCGGAGAAGGCGCTGGTGCGCAGCGCCATCGCGGCGGGGAAGCGCGTGCTCGGCGTGTGCCTCGGTGCGCAGATGATCGCCAGCGCGCTCGGCGCCAAGATCTACAAGAACAAGTTTCGAGAGATCGGCTGGTGGAAACTGAGCCGCGAACCCGGCGCGGCGGGGCATCCGCTCGGTGCCGCGCTGCCCGACGGCAGCGAGGTTTTCCAGTGGCACGGTGAAACCTTCGACCTGCCGCCCGGCGCGGTGCGGCTGGCGCGCAGCGAGGCGTGCCTGAACCAGGCGATCGCGGTCGGTCCGCGCGCGCTGGGGCTGCAATTTCACCTCGAGACGACCGAGGCGTCGGCGCGCGCGTTGATCGAGGAACTGCCGGGCGACATGGTGAGCGGGCCGTATGTGCAGACGCCGGAAGCGATGCTGGCGCGACCGGAACGCTTCGCGGCGCTCAACGCGCAGATGGGACGGTTGCTGGAGGCGTTGGCTGCGAGCTGAGGCGGGCACGGCGCCGACGGAGCGGCGCCCTGCAGCGGAGAGGGTTGCATAGTCGTGCGACAGCGCGCGGTCGCGGGCTTTCGGCTTGGCGGCGGCGGCGGGGTGGGGCACCGATGAGGGCTCCGCATGACCTGCTGCAACCAGCCCAAGCCAACGCCGACGCGCGTCCTCGATTGCCGGGGACTGCGGCTGGAACTGACTGGCGTGTCGCGGATCATGGGCATCGTCAACGTGACGCCCGACTCGTTCTACGACGGCGGGCGGCATGCGACGACCGAGGCGGCGGTGCGCCACGCCGAGCAGTTGCTTGCCGAGGGCGCGGACCTGCTCGACATCGGCGGGCAGCCGACGCGGCCGGGCGAGCATGTCGAGATCCCCGAGGTGGAGGAGATCGCGCGGGTCGTGCCGGTGATCGCCGCGTTGGCGGGGAAGACGGTGGTGCCGCTCTCGGTCGACACCTACCGGCCGGCGGTGGCGCGCGCGGCGCTGGAGGCCGGCGCGCATGTGGTGAACGACATCCACGGTTTCCAGCGCGAGCCGGAGCTGGCGCGGTTGGCGGCGCAGTACGGCGCCGCGGCGATCGTGATGCACTACGACGAGACGTTCGCGACCGGCACCGGCGACGTGATCGAACGACAACTCGCGTTCTTCCGGCGCTCGCTCGCGATAGCCGCCGAGGCGGGGCTGCCGGCGGAGCGGATCGTGCTCGATCCGGGAATCGGCTTTCACAAGACGCAGGAGCAGAACCTCGCGCTCGTCGCTCGTGTGGGCGAACTGCGCGCGCTTGGGCTGCCGGTGTTGCTGGCGGCGTCGCGCAAGTCGGTGGTCGCGCACGTGCTCGGCGGGCTCCCGCCAGACGAGCGGCTCGAGGGCACGCTGGCGATGACGGCGCTGGCCGCGTGGCAGTCGGTCGAGTTTCTCCGCGTGCACGACGTGCGTGCGAACCTGCGAGCCGCCCGGATGGCGGCCGCGTTGCGAAAGTCACTTCCATGAACGGACGAATCCACCTCAAGAACATGCTTTTCTACGGCTACCACGGCGACCTCGCCGAGGAGAACAAGCTGGGGCAGCGCTTCATCGTCGACCTAGTGCTCACGCTCGACATCGCCGAGGTGGCGCGCACCGATGCGCTGGAGGCGACGGTCGACTACGTGCGTGTGCACGAGGTCTGCCGGGAGCTGGTCGAGGGGAAGAAGGTCCGGATGATCGAGACGCTGGCGGCGCGCATCGCCGAGCGGTTGCTGGCGGATTTTCCGCGGCTGACGGGCGTCGACGTGATGGTGAAGAAACCCAGCGTGCCGATGAAGGGCGTGTTGGATTACGTGGCCGTGGAGACGAGCCGGACGCGGTGACGACCGCCTACATCGCGCTGGGCAGCAACCTCGGCGATCGCGCGGCGTTGCTGCGCGGGGCGCTGGCGGCGCTGCAGCGCGGGTGCGACGTGCGTGTGGTGGCGGAGTCGGCGGTGTACGAGACGGCTCCGGTCGGCGGCCCGCCGCAGCCGGACTACCTCAACATGGTCGTGGCGGTGGAGACTTCGCTTGAGCCGGAGGCGTTGCTGGAGCGCTGCCTCGCCGTGGAGGCGGAACACGGCCGTGAGCGGCGCGAGCGCTGGGGCGCGCGGACGCTCGATCTGGATTTACTCAGCTTTGGCGCGCTCGTGCTGCGGACGGCGCGGCTGACGCTGCCGCACCCGCGGCTGGCGGAACGGGCGTTCGTGCTGGTGCCGTTGGCGGAGATCGCGCCGGAGTTGAAGGTTGGCGACGCGACGGTCGGCGAGATGGCGGCGCGCTGCGACCGGAGCGGGCTGAGGCGGCTCGGTCGCTTGGCAGATCTTGTCGAGGGTAGGGCGAGGCGTCCCCGCCGAGCCGTGCCGGACGCGGCTCACCCGGAGGGTTCGCCCTACCACGGAGACTGACCATGTCGGTGACGACGAAAGAACTGGCGCGCGGACTGATTCTCGAGCGGCTCTTCGCTGGGCTGTGCGGACGGCGCGGGGCGTTCTTCCTCGACAGCGCTCGCAGCGGCGGCGGGTTGGGGCGCTGGTCGTTCATCGGGTTCGAGCCGTTTCTCGAGTTCCGCGAGACCGAGGCGGAGGGTGTGACGATCATGGAAGGCGGACAGACGACGTGCCGGCGCGGCGGCGATCCGCTGGCCGCGCTGCGCGAGTGCCTGCGGCGCTATGCGGCGCCGGGGCATGGCGAGATCCCGTTCTGCGGCGGGGCGGTCGGGTATCTTTCGTACGAGCTGTGCGCGGTGTTGGAACGGATCGGACATCGCTCGGCCGACGACCTGGGGTTGCCGCGGATGCTGCTCGGCTTCCACGACGGTGTGCTCGCGCACGACCATGCGACCGGACGGACGTACGCCGTGGCGAACCCGGTGCATGAGCGCACGGCGGAGACGATTCTCGCCGATCTCGAGCGCGCGGTCGCCGAGGCGGCCGGGTGCTCGGTGCCAGCGGAAACGGTGCGCGGCGGGGCGGATCCGGTGTCGAATTTCGCGAGGGCGGAGTACCTCGAACGCGTGCGGCGGGTGCGCGAGTACATCGCGGCGGGCGATGTTTACCAGATCAACCTCACCCAGCGGTTCGAGGCTCCGTACGCCGGCGACCCGTATGCGCTGTACCGGCGGCTGCGGGCGGCGAGCCCGGCGGCGATGGCGGCGTACCTGAACTGCGGCGACTTCCAGGTGCTCAGCGCCTCGCCCGAGCTGCTGCTGCGGCTCGACGGGCGCGAGGTCGAGACGCGGCCGATCAAGGGAACGCGGCCACGCGGGGCGACGCCGGCGGAGGACGAGCGGCTGCGCGCTGAGCTGCTCGCGAGCGAGAAGGACCGGGCGGAGCTGCTGATGATTGTCGATCTCTCGCGCAACGACCTCGGGCGCGTGTGCGAGACCGGCTCGGTGCGCGTGGACGAACTCCGCCGGCTGGAGACGCTGTCGACGGTGCACCATCTTGTGGCGACGGTGTGCGGCCGGCTCCGGACGGACTGCGACGCGCTCGACGCCATGCGCGCGGCGTTCCCGGGCGGGTCGATCACCGGCGCGCCGAAGATTCGGGCGATGCAGATCATCGACGAGCTGGAGACGGTGCGTCGCCATGTCTACACCGGCGCGATCGGCTGGTTCGGCTTCGACGGCGACTGCGACCTCAACATCGCGATCCGCACGATGCTCTGCCGCGCCGGGAAGGCCTATTACCATGTGGGCGGTGGAGTGGTGTGGGACTCGGAGCCTGATGCGGAATTCCAGGAGACGCTGGACAAAGGGCGGGCGCTGTGCGCGGCCTTGAACGGCGACGCGAGCGGTGCCGGGAGCGGGTTTCGGCGCTATGCGCTGCGCGGCGACGAGATCGTCGAGGCCGCGGAGCTGAGCGTGTCGGCCTTGGGCGACGGCTTCATGTACGGGTGCGGGCTTTTCGAGACGATCCGCGCGCTCGGCGGACGTCCGGCGTTTCTGGAGCGGCACGTGGCCCGCCTGCAACAGGGCGCGAAGACGCTGGGGCTTGAGCTGCCGACGAATGCGGACGAGTGGCGTGAGCGACTGGTGCGTCTGGCGCAGGCGAACGGGCTCGGCGACGGAAGCTTCAAGATCGTACGCCATCGCGACGGCGGCGGCGTTGCGGAGTTCGCGTTGGCGCGCGACGGCGGCTACACGGCGGAGCAGCGGGCGCGGGGATTCCGCGTGCGGACGGCCGCGACTGCGCGGGCCGGGGCGCTGCACGGCGTGAAGTCGCTTGCGTACCTCGAGAACATCGTCGCGAAGCGCGCGGCGGCGGCCGAGGGGTTCGACGAGGTGGTATTCGCCGGTCCGGACGGCGCGCTGCTCGAAGGCGCGGTGACGAACCTTTTCGCGGTCGTCGGCGGACGCGTGTTCACGGCGCCGCTTGGCGCGATCTTGCCGGGAGTGGCGCGGGGCGTGGTGCTGGAGCTCTGCGGCGCGAGGGCCGAGGAGCGGGCGTTGACACGGGAAACGGTCGCGGCGGCCGAGGAAGTTTTCCTGACCAACGCCTTGATGGGCGTGATGCCGGTCGCGGAGCTCGACGGGCGCCGTTTCGAGGTGGCGCGGGCGGCCACGACGCGGGAGATCGCGGCGGAGTTTGCGCGGCGGCAGCGCGAGTCGGTGGGCTGACCGGGCGCCGACGGGCCGGTGTCGCGTTTACGGGCCGGGATCGGGCGGAGGCGGATTGCCGTCGCGGTAGACGGGCTGCGGACGGCCGTCGGCCCCGAGGGCAACGTAGGTGTAGACGGCCTCGGTGACGCATTGCTCGATATACTGGGCGTAGCGCTGTACCCAGACTTCGATGTGCACGGTGAGCGAGGTGCGGCCGACGCGTTGGAGCTCGGCGAAGCAGGCGATGGTGTCGCCGACGAGGACGGGCAGGTGGAACTCCATGGCGTCGACGGCGACAGTGGTGACGCGGCAGCGGGCGATCTGGTGGGCGAGGATGGCGCCGCCGATGTCCATCTGCGACATGAGCCAGCCGCCAAAGATGTCGCCGGCGGCGTTGGTGTCGGCGGGCATGGCGATCGTGCGCAGGACGAGTTGGCCGCGGGGGACGCGGGGCAGCGGGTGTTCGGCGGGCATGGGGCGATGGTTTGGGAGCTTGTTGGGAGGATGGCGGTGCAGGGCTTCAGCTTTCAATCAGGCGGTAGCCGATTCCGGCATCGGTCTGGAGATGGCGGGGCTGATGCGGGTCGTGTTCGAGCTTCTGGCGCAGGTGCGCCATGTGCACGCGCAGGTAGTGCGTGGCGTCCTCGGCGTTCGGCCCCCACACCTCGCGCAGGATCTGGCGGTGCGTGACGACCTTGCCGCGGTACTGCACGAGCAGGTGGAGAAACGCGTACTCCTTCGCCGTGAGCCGGACCTCCTCCCCTCCTCGCCGCACTACGCGCGCCGCCTGGTCCACCTCGATGTCGCCAAAGCGCACAATGGCCGGCTCGGTCGTCGTCTGCGTACGGCGTAGCACGGCTCGCAATCGGGCAAGCAGTTCGCGTCCGCCGAATGGCTTCGTCAGGTAGTCGTCGGCGCCGGCGTCGAGCGCGGCGATCTTGTCGTCCTCGCCGGCTCGCACCGAAAGCACCAGCACCGGCACCTTCGACCACTCGCGCAGACGCCGGATCACCTCGGTGCCGTCGAGGTCGGGCAACCCGAGGTCGAGCACGATGCCGTCGGGTGCGTTCACCGCCGCCTCGTGGAGCGCGAGCTGCCCGGTCTCCGCCTCCGTGACACGGTAGTGCTCCGTCTCCAGCGTGAGCCGCAGCAGCCGGCGGATCTGCACCTCGTCGTCGACGATCAGGATCTTCGGTTGAGCGGCGGTACTCATGGCGTGGGCGCACCCTGCGGGATGCGATGCGGCAGGTAAATCGTGAACACGGCGCCGCCGCCGGGGTTGTCGCGGTAGGCGACGGTGCCACCTTGCGCCGCGACGAAGCCCTGCACAATCGAGAGCCCCAGCCCGAGCCCGCCGGCCCGCGCGCCGCCGCCGCGGGCGAACTTTCGGAAGATGCGTTCCCGCTCCGCCGCGGCGATGCCCGGGCCGCGGTCGGCCACCGCGAGAAACGCCCGCGCGCCGTCTGGCTCGATGTCGGCGGTGACCGTGATGGCGGTGCCGGCGGGTGTGTGCACCGCGGCGTTGAGCAGCAGGTTTGCGAGCGCCTGCTCGGTGAGTGAGAAGTCTGCATAGAGCGGCGACAGCTCCGCCGGCATATTGACCGTGAGCGGGTGGCCGGCGAGCGCGTCGCGCACCGCCTCGCGTGCGGCGTTGACGATGTCGCCCGCGTCGCACCAGTCGAAGTGCGGCTTGAGCGCGCCGCTCTCGAGCCGCGTCTGGTCGAGCAGGTTGCCGACGAGGCGGTTCAGACGCTGCGCAGCGGTGCGCCCCTCGCGCAGGAGGCTGGAGCGCGTGGCGGTGTCGGCCTCGGCGAGGTTCTCTAGCGCGCCCGTGATGACCGCCAACGGCGTGCGCAGCTCGTGTGAGACGCTGTCGAGAAGCGCGCGGTGGAGTTTCGCCGATTCGGCGAGGAGCTTCTCGCGCTCGCTGGCGGCATGGAGGTGTTCGCGCTCGATCATCAATGCGAGCTGCCGGCCGAAGGCTTCGAGCAGGTCGCGCTGCGCCAGCGTGAGCGCCTTGTCGCCGGCAGACACGCACAGCACGCCGAGCGCGCGCTCCTCCCGGACTAGTGGCAGATGGTAACCTGCGCTCGCCGGCAGCGTGTCGGTGAAACGTCCGGCGGCACGGCGATGCGCGAAGGCCCAGGCCGCGACGCCGCGCTCCTTCTCGTCGACGGCGAACGATCCGGCGAAATGCGGCACCAGCTCGTTCGCTTCGTTCCCGGCGAGCAGCAGCGCGCTCTGCACGCCGAAGAGTTCATCGATCTGGCGCAGCGCCGCGAACGCCGCGGCGTCGAGGTCGCGCGCCTCGGCCAGCGCGCGTGTGAGGTCGAAGAGCGCGGTGGCCCGCTCCTCGCGCAGCCGTTCGTTGCGTCCCTGGGCGCGGATGCGCGCCGTGAGCTGGCCGACGATGATCGCCACCGCGAAATACGCCACGAACAGAGTGGCGTCCTCGACCTTGCTGATGTGGAACGTGAACTTCGGCGGGATGAACAGGAAGTTCCACGTCGCCGCGCTGAGGACACCGGCGAGGAGCACCGGGCCGCGGCCGACGCGCAGGCTGAGCGCCACAATGGCCAGCAGGTACACCAGCCCCACGGCGAGATAGGTGTCCGCCGGCAGGAACTGGCCCAACAGGGTGAGGGTGGCGACGGTCCCGGCCGCCCAGCCGTATTCGCGCGGCCGGCTCCGCCACGGCAGCTCGAAGTCGACGCGCCGCCGGTGCCGCGAGCCCGGCTCGGCGGGCACGACGTAGATGTCGATGGCGCCGCCGCGACGGAGCAGCCGGTCGACCAGCGAACCGCCTCGCAGCCAGTCGTGACAGCGCGCCTCGCGCGGTTTGCCCACGACGATCTGCGTCGCGTCGTGCCGCAGGGCGGTGCGGACCAGCGCCGCGGCCACGTCGTCGTCGTGCGTCACCACCACCTCGGCACCGAGTTCGCGGGCGAGCGCGAGATTGGCATCGAGCAGCCGCTGCGCCTCCGGTGCGAGCGCGCGCGAACCCTCGACGTACACGGCGACCCAGGAGGCGCCCTGAGCCGCGGCGAGCCGGCGCGTCCAGCGCACGAGTTGCGTGGAGAACGGGCTCGCGCCGACGGCGACCAGCAGCCGCTCGCCGCTGCGCCAGACCGTGCGTTTCACCACGGTGGAACGCAGCGCGCGCAGTTCGCGGTCGACGCGCTCGGCGGTGAAACGCAGCGCGAGTTCGCGCAGCGCGTTGAGGTTGGATTCCTGGAAGAAATTCTCCGCCGCAGTCGCCGCCCGGTCGCCGAGATAGACCTTCCCCTCGCGCAGCCGCTCGCGGAGCGCGCCGGGCGTGAGGTCGAGCAGCTCGACCTCGTCGGCCAGGTCGAGCACCGAGTCGGGTACGGTCTCGCGCACGGCCACGCCGGCGATCTGCCGCACGGCGTCGGCGCGCGACTCCACGTGCTGGATGTTCAGAGTCGTGAAGACATCGACACCGGCCTCGAGCAGCTCGACGACATCCTGCCAGCGCTTCGCATGGCGCGAGCCGGGGGCGTTGGTGTGCGCGAGTTCGTCCACCACCGCCAGCCGCGGACGACGCGCGAGCAGGGCGTCGATGTCCAGCTCGTCGAGCACAGCGCCGCGGTGCTCGATCCGCCGCCGCGGCACCATTTCGAGACCGGCCGCCATCGTCTCGGTCTCGGCCCGGCCGTGAGACTCGACCAGCCCCACGACAACATCGGTCTTCTCCGCCCGCGCCCGTTGCGCCGCACGGAGCATGGCGTACGTCTTGCCCACACCGGGGCACATCCCGAGGAAAACCTTCAGCCGGCCGCGACGCGCCTTCGCCTCCTCGCGGCGCAGCGCGTCGGCGAGGGCATCGGGATCGGGACGGTCGTTGGCGTCGTGGTTCACAGTCCGGGGAAACGGGCGTCGAGAGCGAGATTGAGCGCGAGCACGTTGATCCGTGCCGGGGTAAGCTGTCCGCCGATGGTGAGCTGGGCAACCAGTTCGTCGAGCACGGCGCGCTGCCCGGAGTCGAGTCGCCGAACGTTGGCGACCCGGTCGAGTTGCAGGCGGATCGCCGTCGGCGAGAGGTCCGGGTCCAGTCCGCTGCCGCTGGCGGTGAGCAACTCGGCAGGCACGGCGATATCGGCCGGATACGCGGCGTGGCGAGCGGCGATGGTTTTCGCAAGCGCGGCGCTGGTCCAAGCCTGATTGCCCGCGCCGGAGGGCACGGTGGCGTAGCTCGCCGCCGAGGGGCGCTGCTGAAAGTAGCGCGGATTGCCCGCGGTGTCCTGCGCCAGCAGCGCGGAGCCGACGACGGCGCCGTCGCGCACGACGAGCGAGCCCTCGGCCTGGCGGTGGAAAGCGACCCGGCCGATCGACCACACCAGCAACGGGTATGCGCCGCCGGTGACGAACGTGAGCACGAGCAGGAGACGAAGCGCGGTGCCAAGCGTTTTCATTTCTTGGAGGGATGAAGACCGAGCGATTCGGGAGCGGGCCACTCCACGCGTGAGCCACCGTCTTCGCGCGCGCCGCACTGGGAGATCATCAGGCCGGCGTTCAGACCGGCGAGCGTCGCCAAGACGAGGGCACCGATGCGAAGTCTGTCGGAGGCGATTTTCATGGCGGTTCAGGCGAGGCGTACGGCGGTGAGGAGCAGATCGATCAGCTTGATGCCGACGAACGGCGCCACGAGTCCGCCGGCCCCGTAGACGAAGAGGTTTCGGCGCAGCAACGCGGCGGCGGGCTGCGCGCGGTAGGCGACGCCGCGCAGCGCCAGCGGCACGAGCGCGACGATGATGAGGGCGTTGAAGATGACCGCGCTGAGGATCGCGCTCTGTGGCGAGTGCAGGCCCATGAGGTTGAGCCGGCCGAGCGGGCCGGACACGGCGCCGGTGGCGTAGAGCGCGGCGAACAGCGCCGGGATGATCGCGAAGTACTTCGCCACGTCGTTGGCGATCGAGAAGGTCGTGAGCGCGCCGCGCGTCATCAGGAGCTGTTTACCGATCTCGACGATCTCGATGAGCTTCGTCGGGTTGCTGTCGAGGTCGACCATGTTGCCGGCCTCGCGCGCGGCCTGCGTGCCGGTGTTCATCGCCACGCCGACATCGGCCTGGGCGAGCGCCGGGGCGTCGTTGGTGCCGTCGCCCGTCATCGCGACGAGGCGGCCCTGCGCCTGCTCGTCGCGGATGCGCGCGAGCTTCATCTCCGGCGTGGCCTGCGCGAGGAAGTCGTCGACGCCCGCCTCGGCGGCGATGGCGGCGGCGGTGAGCGGGTTGTCGCCGGTGATCATCACGGTGCGGATGCCCATGCGGCGCAGCTCGGCGAAACGCTCCTTGATGCCGCCCTTCACGACGTCCTTGAGGTGGACGACGCCGAGCACCTCGCGCTCCTCGGCGACGACGAGCGGCGTACCGCCGGCGCGGGAGATGCGGTCGACGGCTTCGCCGACCGCGGCGGGAAACGTGCCGCCCTGCACCTGCACCCAGTCGCGCACGCTGCCGGTCGCGCCTTTGCGGATGCGGCGCGCGCGCTGGCCGTCGTGCGCCGCGAGGTCGACACCGCTCATGCGCGTCTGCGCCGTGAACGGCACGAAGTGCGCGTGCGGCGCGGCGAGCTCGCGTTGGCGCAGGTTGAAGCGCTCCTTGGCGAGCACGACGATGCTGCGGCCCTCGGGCGTCTCGTCGGCGAGCGAGGCAAGCTGCGCGGCCTCGGCCAGACGCTCGATCGGCACGTTCGGCGCAGGCACGAACTCGGCGGCCTGACGGTTGCCCAGCGTGATCGTGCCCGTCTTGTCGAGCAGCAGCACATCGATGTCGCCCGCGGCCTCGACCGCGCGGCCGGAGGTGGCGATGACGTTACGCCGGGTCAGCCGGTCGATGCCGCTGATGCCGATGGCGCTGAGCAGGCCGCCGATGGTGGTCGGAATGAGGCAGACGAAGAGCGAGACGAGAATGGGCAACGAGGTATCCACGGCTCCGGGCTGGCCGGCGAGCGTCTCGGAGAATTGCGCGAAGGGCGGCAGCGTCACCACCACCGCGCCGAAGACCAGCGTGAGGCTGGTGAGAAGGATACCCAGCGCGATCTCGTTGGGCGTGCGCTGGCGCGAGGCGCCCTCGACCATGCCGATCATGCGGTCGAGGAAACCGCCACCGGGCTCGACACTCACACGCACGAGAATCCGGTCGCTGAGCACGCGGGTGCCGCCGGTCACCGCGCTGCGGTCGCCGCCGCTCTCGCGGATCACGGGCGCGGATTCGCCGGTGATCGCCGACTCGTCGACGCTGGCGATGCCCTCGGTCACCTCGCCGTCGGCGGGGATCACGTCGCCCGCCTCGCAGACGACGAGGTCGCCCTTGCGCAGATCGGTGGCAGCGACGGTTTCCTCGGTCGCACCGAGCAGGCGGCGCGCCTGGGTGTGCGAACGCGAGCGCCGGAGAAAGTCCGCCTGCGCTTTGCCGCGTCCCTCGGCGATGGCCTCGGCGAAGTTGGCGAAGAGCACGGTGAACCAGAGCCAGAGCGTGATCTGGACGGTGAAGCCGGTGAGCCGGTCGGCGGCGAGGTCGCGTACCGCAACGAGGGTGACGGCGAGCGCGCCCAACGCGGTGACGAAGATGACGGGATTCCGCCAGAGCGCGCGCGGGTCGAGCTTGCGCACGGCGTCGAATGCGGCACGGCGCAGCAGGGCGGAATTCCACGTGGAGACGACGGCAGGTTTCATCGGCTGGTCCTCCATTCAGAAAGTGCGGCCGGCGCCGAGCAGCAGGTGCTCCAGCACCGGGCCGAGCGCGAGCGACGGGAAATGGGTGAGCGCGACGACGATCAGGATCGTGCCGGCAAGGAGCGTGGCAAAGAGCGGTCCGTCGGTCGGAAAGGTGCCGCTGGAGGGCGGCACGGGTTTCTTCGCCGCGAGGCTGCCGGCGAGCGCGAGCAGCGGCACGATCACGGCGAAGCGGCCGACGAGCATCGCGAGCGCGCCGCCCCAGGTGTAGAGGTCGCCGGTGGCGGTGAGGCTGCCGAAGGCGGAGCCGTTGTTGTTGGCCATCGAGCCCCAGGCGTAGAGCACCTCGGTGAGCGCGTGCGGGCCGCCGTTGCCGACGGCCGCGCGGCCGCTCGCGGTGAGGAACGACGCCGCGCATCCGAAAAGCACTGCCACGCACGGGACGAGGACCGCGACCGCCGCCGTCTTCACCTCGAAGGCCTCGATCTTCTTGCCGAGGTACTCGGGCGTGCGGCCGACCATCAGGCCGGCGAGGAACATCGCCAGCACGATCATCGCCACCATGCCGTAGAGGCCGGAGCCGACGCCGCCGAAGACAATCTCGCCGAGCAGCATGTTGAACAGCGCCACGCCGCCCGCCAGCGGCGAGAGCGACGAGTGCATGGCGTTGACAGAGCCGTTGGAGGCGACGGTGGTGGCGTTGGCCCAGAGCACGCTCGGCACGACGCCGAAGCGCACCTCCTTGCCCTCCATCGCGACGGCGGCTCCGAGCTGCGGATGCGGCGTGAGCTCCGCCCGGAGCGACAGCGCCAGCGCGGCGAAGAAGAACGTCAGCATCACGCCGTACACGACCCATGCGTGGCGCCGCGCACCGACAAGCCGGCCGTAGGCGACCACGCACGCCGCCGGCAGGAGGAGGATCGCGAGCGTCTGCAGGAAGTTGGAGAACGGAGTCGGGTTCTCCAACGGGTGCGCGGAGTTCGCACCGTAGAAGCCGCCGCCATTGGTGCCGAGTTGCTTGATCGCGATCTGCGAGGCGGCCGGTCCGAGCGGTACGACCTGCTCGGCGCCCGCGAGCGTCGTCGCCTTCGCGTACGGTGCGAACGACATCGGCACGCCCTGCGCGACGAGCACGACCGCCAGCACGAGGGAGAGCGGCAGCAGCACGTAGAGCGTGCCGCGCACGAGATCGGCCCAGACGTTGCCCAGCCCGGCGGCGGATTTGCGCACGAGCCCGCGTGCCAGAGCCGCCATCACCGCGAGACCGACGGCGGCGCTGAGAAAGTTCTGCACGCCCAGCCCGGCCATCTGCGTGAGGTAGCTCAGCGAGGCCTCGCCCGAGCAGGCCTGCCAGTTGGTGTTGGTGACGAAGGAGACCGCGGTGTTCACCGCCACGCCCAGCGGCACCGGGCCGAAGTGCTGCGGATTCAACGGCAGGAAGCCTTGAAGAAGCTGCAGCGCGAGGACTGCGCCGAAGCCGAAGAGATGGAAGGCCAGCAGCGCTCCGGTGTACTCGCGCCAGCCCATCTCGGCGGCAGGATCGATGCCGGACAGGCGGTACGTCGCGCGCTCGACAGGCGCGAGCCAGCACAGAACGAACGGCACGCGGCCCATGAGCACGTCGGCCAGCCAGCGGCCCAGCGGCACCGAGGCGGCAAGCAGTGCGGCGAGGAACAGCCCGAGATAGGCGAAGTCGGCGGCGTTCATGACGCCGGTACGATACTGGCGCCGGAGGCGGCGAACTAATCAAGAGCGGGGCGGGGACCGTTAAGAACGCATTAAGGCCGCGGCCGCGATATCAAGGGACGAGGTCGTAGACGGGGACTTTCACGAGGTAGCTGCGGCCGTTGCGGCGGAAGAGATACTCGATGGTATCGGCGGAGCGGAGGTGCTTCTCGAAGCGGTCGAGGTTCCACTTGGTGATCGGTTCGCCGTCGATGCCGATGATGGCGTCGCCCGGATCGATCTGCTGGGTGGCCTCGGGGGCGTCGTCGAGAACCTGGAGGACACGCCACTCGGCGGGGAGGCGGGCGAAGCTCAGGCCGGTGGTGCGCTGGGAGGGTAGTTTGACGGCGGCGGGGCGGGCGGAGTCGAGGACGACGAGGCCGCGGTGCTGGTCGAAGGTGACGGTGAAGTTGCGCAGAATCTCGGCGCCGATGGTGGAGAGCTGGTCGGTGAGCATGACGCGCGGCTCGCGGATCTGGCAGGTGCCGAGGAGGAGGTCGTCGGCGAGGCGGCCGATCTGGCGCGGGGCGTTGCCGGAGAGGGTGGCGACGAGGGGGCCGGTGCGCGGGCCGGACTTGAAGGGTGGGTTCAGACCGGTGGCGTCGAGGGTGAAGGGGAGATCGCTGCCGGAATCGACGAGGGCCATGAAGGTCTTGTCGCCGAGGGCGACGTTGACGATTGGACGTGTGCTGTCCTCGAGGGCGAATGGGATGGCGATGCCGGGCACGGCGCGCGCGGGGAAACGCGGGGAGAGGACGGCGCGGCTGCGCGGGTAGTCGAGCGTGAGCAGGACATCGCGGAAGAGCGGAAAGCCGAGGATGCCGTCGACGGTGATGCCGAGGTGGTTGGAGAAATCGACGAAGTCGTAGACGGCGGCGCGGACGTTGGCGAAGCGGGCGGAGGCGAGTTCGAGCGAGGGGAGTGTCGTGCTGCCGAGCATGGTCGCGCCGCCGGCGGCGGAGACGATCTGCACGGGATTGAGCGCTGGGGTGGTGCGGAATCCGGGGACGGAGGCGGCGATGCGGTCGGAGACGAGGGTGACGGAGGAACCGGTGTCGACGAGGAAGTAGTAGGGGCCGGCGCCGCCGACGGAGCCCTCGATGAGAAGAAGGTTGGATACGATGCGGCCGGGCACGGCGACCTGGCCGGGGTCGAGTTTCTCACGGTCGAAGTCGAGGGTGGCGGGCGCGGCATGGCCGAGCGCCAGCGCCAGGGAGGCGAGGACGGCGGCGAGGAGAACACGGGCGAAGCGCATGCAACACGGGGTCAGACGACGGCCGGCGGCGAAAGTTTCCCGGATGATTGGCGAACACCTCATTTGCGTGGGGACGGCAGCGCGAGCGCCATGCCGAAGGGGACGAGGAGCACGATCGCGGAGACGGCGTAGCAGGCGGTGGAGCCGAAGCGCCAGTAGATGGCACCGGCGCAGACCGGGCCGGCGGCGCGAGTGAGCGAGCCGAGCGCGCGGAAGAGTCCCATGAGGCGGCCCTGTTCGTCCTCGGAAACGTAGAGGGAGAGCAACGAGGTGAGCGCGGAGTAGCAGAAGCCGGAGCCGACGGAGGCGACGCAGAGGCTCGCGTAAATCGCCGGGGCGTTGTGCGAGATGGCGAGAAGACCGATGCCGCCGCTGGCGAGCGCCAGGCCGACGAGGCTGGCGCGTCTCTCGCCGATGCGCGGGACGAGATGCCGGACGATGACGCCCTGGGTTACGATGGAGACCAGCCCGGTGAAGACGAAGATCAGCGCGAGCTGGCGGGGCGCGTAGTGGAGTCGCTCGGCAGCGAGGAAACCGAGCGTGAGCTCGAGTCCGCTGAAGCCGAGGACGAAGAGGGCGTTGACGAGGATCGTGCGGCGGATGTGGGCGGCTGGGATCTCGAAGAGCGCGCGCAGGGGGTGGCGCGGCCGCTCGGAGGCGGCGCTGGCGGTGCCGGGCGAATACGTTTCCGCGAAGCGGTACTGCAGTTGCAGGAGGTTGACCAGGCCGAGGGCGAGGGCGATGAGTGCCGGCACGGTGAACGGATTGACGCCATAAGCGGCGAGGCCGGGCCAGCGGTCGAGGATGTTCCAGTGCGCGGCGAGGCCGCCGAGGGCCGGGCCGGTGATGAAGCCGAGGCCGAAGGCGGCGCCGATGAAGCCCATGCCTTTCGCGCGGTCGGCGCGCGAGGTGATGTCGCTCACGGCGGCGGTGGCGACGGAGAGGTTGCCGCTGGCGATGCCGGCGACGATGCGGGACAGGAGGAAGAACAGAAACGACCCGCTGACCGCCCAGATCGCGTAGCTGGTTGCAGTGCCGGCGATGGTCAGACGGAGCACGGGGCGGCGGCCGACGCGGTCGGAACGTGCGCCCCAGATGGGGGCGAAGAAGAACTGGAGCAAGGAGTAGAGCGAGGCGACGAGGCTGGCGAGGAGGACGGCGGAGTGGGTGCTGTCGAGGTTGCAGGACTGTGCAAACGCATCGACATGGGCGAGTGTCCACCCCAACGCGCCGGATTTGCCTTCGTGCCCGAGGTAGTAGTCGAGCATCGACGGAAAGAGCGGGAAGAAGAGGGAGAACCCGATGAGATCGAGGTAGAGCGTGAGGAAGATCACGCCCATCGAGGCCTTCTTTGGCGCAGCTGCGTTGGTGGCTGAGTCGGGCACGTTTGCGGTGCCGGGCATCAGACCGCGGGTGGGAGGGAAGGGCAAGCGGCGTGTGGACAGTGGACTACCTGCG
>CAZXHR010000017.1:0-37168 GCA_964640465.1 uncultured Opitutaceae bacterium | reverse complement strand
CCGCAGTTGTAGCAGGTGCCAAGATCCTGCGGGGCCGCCGCATCGGGCTGGCGGAGCGGCTGCGGGCGGCGGGGCAGGGAGGCGAAGAGCGTGACGGGCATGGCGTGGGCGGAGAACGCTAGGGTGCGGCGCGGCGGTGGCAAGAGGGCAGAGGGCGGGCCGGCGCGGCGGGCTTTCTTGCCCCAAAGGGGGGGGCGGTGTCGGAGCCGTTGTTGCGAAGGGGTTTCATGCGGTGAAAGCGTTGCGGCGGCCCCAGCCTCAAGGGAGGGGCGTTTCGGCCGATGGAGAGGGCGCGCAACCCATGTCCGTGAAGACTCGGCATTTCTGGTGGCACAGCGGTGCAACGAGCTCCGCTGTGGTCGTGCGCCGTGTCGCCTGGGGCTTGCTGGGGGCGCTGGCGCTTTCGCCGCCGGCGCTGGGTGAGATGATGCCGAGTGCCACGGCGAATACGGTCGAGGTGGGTGCGCCGCCGTTTGCGGTGGATGGACCGGAGTCGCTGGGGTTCACGATGCCCCCCATAGACATGCACCGGATGCCCGACGGACGGTTGCTGGTGGTGTCGAGACGGGAACTCGCGTTGGGCGATGGGGTGCGTTGGGAGACGTACCAGACGGCTGCGGAGTCGATGGCGCTGGAGACCGAGCAGGTGGCGGTGGATGGCGAAGGTGCAATCTATGCGGCGGTGAGAGGCGGTTTCGCGCGAGTGGAGTTTGGCCCCGATGGGTATTGGCGGTTGCGTCGGGTTGCCTGGCTCCCGACCGACCCGGTGCTGGAGAATGCCGTTTTGCGCAACGTGGCGAGTGTCGGTGGCGAGTGGTTCTGGTACGGTGCCGCCGGTGCCGTGGTTTCCTGGCGGCCGGGAGCCAAGGCCGAGATCGTGGCGCGCACTGGGGTGGACGAACGGCCTTTCGGCCTCGGAGGCGAAGCGTATTACTTCGATCAGACAACCGGGCGGCTGCAACGCGTCGCGCGGCCGGGGGGCGCCACGGTGTCGCTGCCGCTCGAACCACGCGCCGAACGACTCGTGACTTGTACCGTGCCGGCTGGGTCCGGACGGCTGCTGGTTGGCACCGTCGGCGATGGGCTGAAGCTGTTCGATGGCACGAAGTTCGAGCCGTTTTCCACAAGCGGCTTGCTGGTGGGCGGGCATCGAGTCGCCGACCTCTGTGCCGTGGGCGACGAGTACTACGCGGTCGCGCTGGCCTCGGTGGGAATCGTGTTTGTGGATCGCCGAGGACGCTTGGTCCAGGTGCTTGGACGCTCGTATGACAGCCGCCTGGCGCGTGTGCAGCGGTTGCTCGAGGCCGAGGGCGGGGTGGTGTGGGCGTTGCTTGAAGATGGCATGGCGCGGGTGGAGTTCCCGGCCCCGATCTCGCATTTCGGAGCGTTGCTGGAGGATGGTGTCAACTACGCCCGCCCTGTCCGCCACGAAGGACGGCTGTGGATGCTCTCCGACAGCCGAGTCCTCCGCGGAGTCTACGGTGTGGGCGGCGAGCTGGAGCGTTTCGAGGTGGATTCGCCGCCGGGCAAGTTTCAGTTCCACCTTGGGGTTTCGGAAGGCGAACTGTTGGCGACGAACGAGGGTGGCATCTATCGGCGCGAACCAGACGGCTGGCGGCAGGTTGCGGCCGGCATCGTTTACGCGCGACCTGGAATCGGGGAGACCACGACACAGGGCATGCCGTACGTGGCGCGCGACGAGGTGGGGTGGTTGCGACGGTCGGGCGACGGACTGGTGGCTGATCGCACTCTTTGTCCCGGGATGGGCGATGTGTACGGGACTGTGGTAGCCCCCGATGGCGCGTACTGGATCGAGCTGGGCGTGGGGAGGGTGGGGCGAGTCGATCTGCGCGGCCGTGTGCCGAATCTTCGGATCTTCCGGCAGACCGATGGTCTGGGCGAGGGTTGGGGCCAGCTCTACATCCTCGATGGCGTGGTGCGTGTAAGCCTGCCTAGCGGCCAAGTGCTGCGTTTCAATGAGACCAGTGGCCGTTTCGAGGCGGACCTCGAGCTCGTCCGCCGCTATCCGGAGCTGGCGAGCGGCGTGGGCCGACCGAAACGCGATTCGCTGGGGCGGCTTTGGTGTGCGGATCGTAACAATGCCTATGTGATTGAGGAGGAACCCGACGGCAGGCGCCGGTCCGTCGAGACGGTGGTGCTGGGTTTCCCCTGCAGCGAGTTCACGATGGAGACCGGCGGCGTGGTCTGGCTGTGGGGCCGCCGGCGTCTCGTCCGCTACGATCCGCGCCTGCGTGTCGCTCCGTCGCCAGTGCCCGGCTGCATCGTCACCTCGGTGCAGCTCAACAATAGCCGACGTCTTCTGCAGGCGCCGCGCGGAGCGCTGCAGCCGCTCGACCACTCCGACAATTCCCTGCTTGTGCGATTTGCCGCGCCAGGCAATCCGTTCGCCGCGCCGCTGCATTTCGAGGTGCTGCTCGAAGGTGAATTCAGCGTATGGACACCAGTCGGCGCGAGCGGGAGCGCGATGTTCAATCGCCTCGCCCCCGGCGCGTACGTGCTGCGGGCCCGGGCTGTGCGCGGCGCGGAAAGCGGCCCCGAGGGGCGGCTCGCCTTCACGATCACGATTCCTTGGTACCAGTCGCGCTGGGCCTTCGGCGGGTACGCCCTGTGCGTTGGCCTTCTGGCGGCGCTGGTCGTGCAGCTGATCCTCGCCCGGCAGCGGCGGGAGAAGCAGCGGCTCGAGCGAACCGTCGCGGAGCGTACCCAGGAGTTGGTGGCTGCGCGCGAGCAGGCCGAGGCGGCCGCCGTGGCGAAGTCGGAGTTTCTCGCCAACATGAGCCACGAGATCCGCACGCCGCTCAACGCCATGATCGGCATGAGCGGCCTCATGCTCGGTTCTACGCTTTCCCGCGAGCAGCAGGAGTATGCCGAGACGATCCGCAAGGCCGGCGACTCGCTGCTGGAGATCATCAACGATATCCTCGACTACTCGAAGATCGAGGCCGGCCGGCTCGAGCTGGAGCGCGAGCCGTTCTCGCTGCAGGACTGCGTGGAGACGGTGCTCGACGTTGTCGGTCCCCGCGCTGCGCAGAAATCGCTGGAGCTGCTCTGCGACGTGGACCCCGATGTACCGCCGACTCTAGTTGGCGACGTGGCGCGACTGCGGCAGGTGCTGGTGAATCTCGCGGGCAACGCGGTGAAGTTCACCGAACGCGGCGAGGTGGTGGTCGCCGTGAAGATGCTCGGCGCGGCCGACGACGCCCGCGTGCGCCTGCGTTTCACCGTGCGCGACACAGGAATCGGCATCCCCGCCGACCGGATGGACCGGCTGTTCAAGAGCTTCAGCCAGGTGGATGCTACGATGACGCGCCGCTACGGCGGCACGGGGCTGGGGCTGGCGATCTCGCAGCGGCTGGTCGCGCTCATGGGCGGGCGCATCTGGGCGGAGAGCGAGGAGGGCCGCGGGAGCGTTTTCAGTGTCGAGGTCTCCGCCGTCCCAGCGCCCGGAGCTGCGGCTGTCGCGACTCCAGTTCTCGGGGGCAAGCACGTGCTGGTCGTCGACGACAACGCCACACAGCGGAGAATCCTGGTGGAGCGACTGAGCCGTTGGGGGGCGGTGCCGGTGGCTGCCGCCTGCGGCGCCGATGCGTTGGCAGCGATCGACCGAGGCGAAACGCCCGATGTGGTGCTGGTCGACCACGGCATGGCGGCCATGGACGGCCTGGAAACCGTGCGGCGGCTTCGCCTGCGGCCGTCCTGTGCCGAAACTCCGGTGATCCTCATGACGTCGCTCGGGGCCCCGGACTTCTCCACTCCGTGGATGCATCTTGCCGCGCAATTGAGCAAACCGCTGAAACTAGCCGCGCTGCGGGACGCGGTGCTGGCGGCTTTGGCACACACCGCCTCGAAGAAGCCCGACCCCGCCCCGAAGGAGACGACGGAACGCCCGAGGCGCCTCGGCGACGAGTGTCCGCTCTCGATCCTGCTGGCCGACGACAACGTCACCAACCAGCGCGTTGCGCAGCTCATGCTTGGCAAGCTCGGCTATCTCGCCGAGACGGCGCTCAACGGGCTCGGCGTCCTGGCTGCCCTCGAGCGCCGCAGCTTCGACCTTGTCTTCCTCGATGTGCAGATGCCCGAGATGGACGGGCTCGAAACCGCGCGGGCAATATGCAAACGGTGGGCCGGGGCGCACCGCCCGCGGATGGTGGCGATGACTGCCCATGCGCTGCCCGGCGACCGCGAGCAGTGCTTGGAGGCCGGCATGGACGAGTACATCACAAAACCGGTGCAGCTGGGAGACCTTGAGCGCGTGCTGCGCGCGACCGCCGAGGCGAAGCGCCGTGGCACAGAGGCCACACCCCGCTAGCCACGCGTCCCCGCCACCATTGCCAACCCGCCAAAGACAACACAGCGTCCAGAGAACCCACAGTGCCATGACATCTTCCACCAAACTGAACCTGATCCAGCGTCCCCGTCGCCTCCGGCGCACCGTGGGCATCCGCGCGCTCGTCGGCGAGACCATCGTGACGGCCGACGACCTCGTTGCGCCGCTGTTCGTCGTCGATGGGAAGTCCGCTCCGGAGGAGATAGGCTCGATGCCCGGCGTGTATCGCCTCAACATCGCCGACCTGGTGAAGGAGTGTCGCGCGTTGCACAAACTCGGCGTGCGTGCCGTGGCGCTGTTTCCGAAGCTCGACAAGGCGCTCAAGACACCGCATGGGGCCGAGGCGCTCAACCCCGACACGCTTGTCCTGCGAGCCATCCGCGCCGTGAAGAAAGCGGTGCCGGAGCTGCTGGTCGTGGCCGACATCGCCCTCGATCCGTACACGACCCACGGGCACGACGGCGTGCTCACCGCCGACGGTGCCGATGTGGACAACGACACGACCGTAGCCGCCCTGGCCGAGATGGCGCTGCTGCACGCCGAAGCGGGGACCGACATCGTGGCCCCCTCCGACATGATGGACGGACGGGTGGGCGCCATCCGCCGCTCGCTCGATGAGGCAGGGCATACCGGTACGGCTATCCTTTCCTATGCCGCCAAGTTCAACTCGGCCTACTACGGGCCGTTCCGCGACGCGGTCGGCAGCGCGCAGGCCGCCGGCACCAATCTGCTCGGCAAGCAGACCTACCAGCTCGACCCCGCCAACCGTCGCGAGGCGCTCAAGGATGCATTGCTCGACGAGGCGGAGGGCGCCGACATGCTCATGGTGAAACCGGCCGGGGCCTACCTCGATGTGATCCGCGAGCTGCGCGAGGCGACGCGCCTGCCGGTGGCGGCCTACCAGGTGTCCGGCGAGTATTCGCAGATCCAGGCTGCGGCCAAGCTCGGCTGGCTGGACCTGAAGCGCACCCGCGACGAGTCGCTGCTGGCGATCAAGCGCGCCGGCGCCGACTTCATCCTGACCTACTTCGCGAAGGCGGTGGCGGAGGATCTGGCTTAGGCCGGAGTCCCTCCACCCATAGAAGAATCGCTCTGCCGCCTTCGGCGCCGCAGGTGTCCGTAGGGGCTCCGGCTTGCGGAGCCCGTTCTCGACAGCCGACTCGCTGGCCAGCGATGCCCACGGGCGGCGCAAGACGCCACTACGCCGGAAACGGCATCAACACGGCCGAGCGACGGCGACGGGCAGCGAGAACCAGAAGGTGCTGCCGTGGCCGGGCGAGCTTTCGACACCGATGGCGCCGCCGTGCGCCTCGACCGCCATCTTGCAGAAGGTGAGGCCGAGGCCGAAGCCACCGCCGTGACTGCGGTCGGCAACTTGGCCGAATTTCTCGAAGATAAGCTGGTGCTTCTCCGGGGGGATTCCGGGCCCGTCGTCGGTCACACTCACTCGGACGCGATCTGCCTCGGCGTAGGCGCCCACGGCGATATGGCCGCTGGTGGCGGTGAACTTGATAGCGTTGCCAACGAGATTGCCGATCACGCGGCGGATGAGGTCGCGGTCGCACGTGGCCGCAATGGGTGCCGTGGCCGTCACTGCCAGTGTGCGCGATTCGGCCAGCGGGCGGAGGGCGACGAGGGCGTCCTTGGCGATGGCGACAAGATCGCAGGGCTCGCGTTTGAGTTCCATCTTGCCGGCTTCCATGCGGCTCACGTCGAGCATCTGGGAGACCATGTCGATGAGGATCGTCACGCCCAGGCGGGCGTTCTCAAGGACGGCGGCGGTGTCGACTTCCTTCACCGGGCTGTCGCTTCCGAGCAGGCCGAGGGAAAGCTGCAATGCCAGGAGGGGGGACCGCATGTCGTGCGCGATCATGTGGGTGAGGTTGTCGCGCAGGCGCTCCATCTCCTGGAGGCGGGCGTAGTTCGCCTTGAGCTCCTGCTGGTGGTGGTGGAGAGCGAGGTGGGTGCGGACGCGCGCATCGACCTCCTCCAGCTGGAAGGGCTTGCCGACATAGTCGACTCCGCCGGCCTGGAAGGCACGGACCTTGTCCTCGGTGTCGGAGAGGGCGCTGATGAAGAGCACGGGGATGTCGCGCCAGCGTTCGTCCGTCTTGAGCCGGCGGCAGACCTCGTAGCCGTCCATGTCGGGCATGGAGATGTCGAGCAGGATGAGGTCGGGGGCGTGGGTTTCGACGGCTCGCAGGGCCATCTCACCGCTGGAGACGGGGCGGACCCGGTAGCCGCGGCCCTTGAGCATGCCGGTGAGCAGCTGGAGGTTGGCAGCGGTGTCGTCGACGACGAGGATGTTGGCCGGGGACTGCGGTGGAGGCATTGTTGTGCTCATGGGGTGGACACCGATGGATGCGGCGGGAGCAGTGCGGCGATCGCTTCCCAGTCGAAGCGATCGGCGAGGAGGCGCAATTCGGCGGCGGTGTGGGGGGATTGTTGGGCCAGCGTGGCGAGCAGCGTGAGGATCGTGTCGAGATCGGCGGCGGCGAGGGCGTTGCGCAGGGGCGAGACGAGCTCGGACGGGATGGCGAGGGTCTGCCGCGTGAGGGGCGACTGCATGGGCGAGGTCGGTTTCGGCTCATAGTCGTAACGCACGCCGAGCAGGCGACGGAGGCGTTCGAGCAGTTCGTCGTCGCGGAAGGGTTTGCCGAGAAAATCGTCGACTCCGGGCATCGGTTCGCCGCCTTCCCGCAGCACGCTGGCGGAGAGACCGAGTATGCGGACCTGCCCGGTGTGA
Organism: uncultured Opitutaceae bacterium; assembly: GCA_964640465.1. Classification (GTDB taxonomy): domain Bacteria; phylum Verrucomicrobiota; class Verrucomicrobiia; order Opitutales; family Opitutaceae; genus CAJCBL01. The sequence continues at coordinate 30,074 of CAZXHR010000017.1, read as the reverse complement.
TCGATCTCGCGGATGCGGCGGGTGGCCTCGATGCCGTCCATGACCGGCATCCGCAGATCCATCACGATGGCGCGTGGCGGGGAGTTGCGCACGGCGGCGACGGCCTCGGCGCCGTTGGCAACGGCGGAGACCTCGAACCCGAGGCCGGCAAGCAGCTCGCGGAGCATGTTGCGGCTGTCGTCCTGATCGTCGACGACGAGGATGGGACACGGCGGCTGGCCGGCGGCGAGCCGGAGGGGGCGGCCGGCAGAAGGCGGCGGAGTCGCGGCGCCCGGGCCGGCGGCGACGCCTAGGCGGAGTGTGACGGTGAACACGCTGCCGCTGCCTTCGACGCTGCGGACGGTGATATCGCCGTCCATCATGCGCGCGTAGCTGCGGCTGATGACCAAGCCGAGCCCCGTGCCTGTGCCCGCCTTGCGGCCGGCGGAGGCCTGTTCGAATTGCTGGAAGAGGCGGTGTAGCTCTTCGGGGGCGATTCCGGGCCCGGTATCCTCGACTTCGGCGTGGAGCAGCCAGTGCGCGTTGTCCTCGAGGGCGCGCAGGCGTAGGACGATGCGCCCGCGCTCGGTGAACTTCACGGCGTTGCCGAGGAGATTGACGAGGATCTGGCGGATCTTTCCCTCGTCGCCGACGACCTGTGCTGGGAGATTGGAGATGCCTTCGAAGGCGAGAACGACGCCGCGGGCGGCGGTGCGGGGCGAGAACAGCGCGTAGAGGTCGCGGGCCATGACACGCAGGTCGCAGGGGCCGAGCCTGAGGGTGGCGCGTTGGGCCTCGATCTTTGAGATCTCGAGGATGTCGTTGAGGAGGGCGAGGAGGTATTCGCCATTGCGGTCGACGGTCTGGAGCCGTTCGCGCTGGGCGGGGGTGATGGCGGGGTCGCGGAGGAGGAGCTGGGTGAAGCCGAGGATGGCGTTCATCGGCGTGCGGATCTCGTGCGACATGTTGGCGAGGAACACGCTCTTGGCGCGGTTGGCGACCTCGGCCTGCTGCTTGGCGGCCTGGAGCTCGGCGAGGCGCCTGTGTTCGGTGATGTCGAGACAGGAGCCTTCGAAGTAGAGGAGGTGGCCGTCCGAGTCCTTCACGGTGTGGCCGTTGAGCAGGACCCAGAAGAAGTGCCCGTCCTTGTGGCGGGCCTGATACTCGTAGGTCTCGACGCGGCCGGTGTCTGCGAGCGACTGGAGGATGTTCTTTCGGTCCTGGGGGGGTGGCGTAGACCTGGGTGGCCATGTCGGTGACGGTGGCGACCATCTCGGCAGGGGAGGCGTAGCCGTGCATGCGGGCCATGGCGGGGTTGACTGCGAGGTAGCGGCCCTCGGGGATGCTGCGGAAGACGCCCTCGAGGGCGTTCTCGAAGATGCCGCGGTAGTTGGCCTCGCTCTGCTGGAGGGCATGTTCGGCGAGTTTGCGCTCGGTGATGTCGACGCAGGCGCCCTCGTAGCCGAGAACGTGGCCGGCCTTGTCACGGAGGACGTAGGCGTTGAGCAGGACCCAGAAGGTGTGGCCGTCCTTGTGGCGGAGCCGGGTCTCGAAGTTGTCGACCCGGTCGTGCTGGGCGAGCAATTGCAGGAGGCGGTTCCGGTCCGCGGTGTCGGCGTAGATCTGGGTGGCGATGTCGGAGACGGCGGCGATCATCTCGGCCGGGGAGGCGTAGCCGTGCATACGGGCGAGGGCGGGGTTGACGCTGCGGAACCGGCCGTCGGTGGTGGTCTGGTAGATGCCGTCGATGGCGCCTTCGAAGATGGAGCGGTACTTCGCCTCGCTGTCGCGAAGCGCCTGCTCGGCGCGTTTGAGCTCGGTGATATCGAGCATCACGCCTTCGAGCGCTTCGAGTTTTCCGTCGGCGGCGAAGATGCCCTGGCCCTGCTCGGCGATCCAGACCTCCTTGTCGGTGCGGGTCTGTACGCGGTAGACGAGCCGGTAGGGAGTGTGTGTAGCCAGGCAGCGCTGGACCTCGCTCCAGACCTCGTCGCGCTGCGCTGGCGGAAGAATATCGGAGAAGCTGACACGGCCGGCGAGGAAATCGCCGCTGGGGATACCGAGCAGGGTCTGGCACCCGTCGCTGACGAACTCGACGGTCCAGTTCCGGTCGTTGGCGCAGCGGTAGGTGACGCCGGGGAGGTTGGAGACGAGCGTGCTCCAGCGGCGTTCCTTCTCCCTCAACGACTCCTCGGCCTGTTTGCGCTGGGTGATGTCCTGGGCGAAGCCGATCAGGCGGACGACGGGGCTGGCCTCCTTGTCGAAGACGGGGACGAGGCTGGTCGAAAAGATGCGGAGTCCGACGGGGGTGAGCAGGTGCTGTTCGATGACGATGGCGCGGCGCGCCTGCACACACTGGCGGTACTGGGAGACGATCTGGTCCGCTATCTCGGGCGGGAAGATGTCGTGCGGGGTGTGGGTGCCGGTGCGGAACAACGCGACGGGCATGTCGTGCTTGAGGGCGCAGTCGTTGATGCTTTCGTAGACGAAACGGCCGTCGGGTTCGACGCGGGCGGTGAAGATGGTGTCGCTGGTGTGCTCGACGATTTCGCGCAGGCGGGCTTCGCTTTGGCGGACGGCGTCCGCGGCGGTGCGCTGGGCGGTGACGTCGGCGACGATGGTCAGGCGCATCGGCTCCTTGCCGATGGTGATGTTGCGTCCGGAGAACGAGCCGATGAGGACGGTGCCGTCCTTGCGGCGGAGGCGGGCGTCGATCCGGTCGAGGTTGCCGCCGCCTTGGCCGATGTCGCGGATGGAAACGGCGCTGGCGGGGTCGCACCAGAGGCCGAGTTCCTCGGGGGTGCGGCCGATGACCTCGGCGCGGGGGTATCCGAAAAGGCGTTCGAACTCCTCGTTGATCTCGAGGAAGACGCCGCCGGTGCGGGAGGTGAGGCTGATGGCGTTGGGAACCAGCAGGAAGATCCGGGCGAAGCGCTGCTGGCTCTCGAGCAGGGCGGTTTCGGCCTGCCTGCGTTCGGAGATGTCGCGGCTGTTCAGGACGATGCCGCCGATGCTGGGGTCGTGCAGCCAGCACATCCCGACGGTCTCGATGGGCACCCAATGCCCGTCCTTATGGCGGTGCCTGTATTCGACGCGGTAGGAGACGCCGGGGCGGCCGGCGATCGTCTGGTGGAGGACCGCCTCTGCTGTGGCGTAGTCGTCGGGGTGGACCAAGCTGGGCCCGTGGATGCCGACGAGTTCGGAGGGGGTGAATCCAAGGATGGCTTCGACGGGGCCGTTGGCGGAGAGGATGGTGCCGGCGGTGTCGATGACGAAGGTGAGGTCGCTGGAGTTGAGCAGGAGCCGTTGGAGGCGGTTTTCGCTTTTGCGCAACGCGGCTTCGGCCTGTTTGCGCTGGGTGATGTCGAGGACCATGACGATCCGATCGCTGAGGGGATCGGCGGGGTCGATCAAAGTGCTCTTGAGCAGCACATTGACGATGGTGCCGTCCTTGCAACGGTGTGTCGTCTCGACGGAGGTCGGGCCATTGGCGGTGGCAGTGCCGTAGAGGGTTCGGCCGGCGCGTTCGAAGGCATCGTCATCCTCGTAGAAGAGCCGTGGGGAGCTCCCGATGAGTTCCTCTGCGGTGTAGCCGAAGAGCTCAACGATGCGGTCGTTGACGCGGCGGATGGTGCGTTCGTGGAGGACGGCGATGCCGACCGGTGCGGCGAGGAAGAGGCTGCGCATCTCCTGTTCGCTGCGTCGCAGGGATTCCTGGGCTTCCCGTTCGGCGTGCAGTCGCGCCAGTTCACCCTGGGCGCGCAGCTGCTGTTCGCGGGCGAGGGCGGCGGCCGATTCGTCGGCTTGCTCGCTGTGGCGGATGAGGCGGGAGACGAGGAAACCGACGATGCTGACGATGGCACCGCAGGTGAGGACGTAGCCGAGCGCTTTGTCGGCCCAGTAGCCGAAGGAGGCGACGCCGGCTGGGGCGCTCTGGCCGGGCAATGGGAGGAGGCCGCTCAGCCAGCAGTAGGCGGCGAGCCCGTACCAGAGCAGACCTAACCCGAAGCTGAGCAGGAGCAGGCGCAGCCCGGAGAGCGCACCGGCGAGCACCACCGCCATCGTGAGATACAGGTCCGCATGGGTGGTGCCGCCGCGCAAGAAGAGGGATGCGATCGCGAGCGTGTTGAAGAACACGCCAAGGGCGCCGCAGCGCCAGACCGGAGGTCCTTGGCGCCAGAGTGTGGCGATGAGGACGAGGAGAGGCAGGACGGCGTAGGCGAAGACTTTGGGCGCGCCCCAGCGGAAGGCTGGGTCCTTTGCCGCGTTGGCGACGATGAGCGCCGTGCCGAAGACGGTTGCGATCCAGAGCCACACCTCCAACAGGGGGCGACGGACATCGTCGGGGAGGCGGTGGTGCAAGACGGAGGCGTGCCGGGGCTGGGTGCGTTGCGACATGGGCGGGAGACGAGCCGGCTGAAACGGAGTTCCGGCTTCAGGGCGTGCGGGATCGTATCCGCCCGAATGGAGGTTTCCAGCCCGCAATCTCCGCCATGCTGGTGGTGTGTGCGGTTGTACGGCTCGCCTTATTGAGCCTGGCCAGAAAGACTCACGAGGTAGCCGGACCGCCGGGCCGTCCGTCCACCCGGCGGTCTCAGTGGCCCAGGCCTACAAGTTTTTGCGCGAGACTATACAGGCGCCAGTGATTACCGGAAAGTGGCGACGCTGTGAGATGCGGCGGTGGCGTGCGACTGGGCGGCGTTGCGAGCGGCGGGGGTCGAATGGGGGGCCTCCAATGTGGTGGTGCCGCTGCCGGTGCGTCCGGCGAGCGCAAGGAGCTGGCGGACATTGTCCTGCATGGCGAGGGCTTGGGCGTTGAGCTCCTCGGCGGCACTGGCGCTCTCCTCGGCGCTGGCGGCGTTTTTCTGGGTGACCTGGTCCATCTGGGAGACGGCCTGGGTGACCTGGCCGATGCCCTGGTTCTGCTCGGTGGAGGCGGTGGCGATCTCGACGACGAGTTCGTCGACTTCGCGGGAGCGGGATGCGATCTCCTCCAAACTGGTGGCGACCTTATTGCTGATCTGGACGCCCTGGGCGGTCTTGGCGATGGCGCCTTCGATCTTCTCGGCTGTCTCCTTGGCGGCCTGGGCAGAGCGTTGGGCGAGGTTGCGGACCTCCTCGGCGACGACGGCAAAACCCGCGCCGGCTTCGCCGGCACGGGCGGCCTCGACGGCGGCGTTGAGGGCGAGGATGTTGGTCTGGAAGGCGATCTCGTCGATGGTCTTGATGATCTTCGCGATGTCGTCGCTGGAGGTCTTGATGTCGGCCATGGCGGTCTTCATGGCGGACATGTCGGATACGCCGGTGTCGGCGGCGTGGCGGGCGTTGCTGGCGAGATCCTTGGCGCGCTGGGCGTTCTCGGCGTTGCGCTTGGTCATGCTGGAGATCTCCTCAAGCGAGGCGCTGGTCTCCTCAAGCGATGCGGCCTGCTCGGTGGAGCCTTCGGCAAGCGACTGGCTGGCGCTGGAGACTTGGCCGGCGGCGGAGGTTGTCTGGTGAGCGCCCGCGGCGAGAGAATCGGCGACGGAGGCGAGGACCTTGACGATGGTGCGGAGGTTGAGGAACGCGATAGCGACCGCCGCCAAGAGGACTAGGATGGTGGTGACGATAAGCAGGGTGATGGCTGCGCCGACTTGGGCTTCGATGTCCTTCCCGAGCCGTTTGCTGTAGGCCTCGTTGTAGTCCATGGAGGCGGTGCCGGCTTTCGAGTACAAGGTGTAGGCCGGGACGACGGTGGATTCGGTGTAGGCGGCGGCGGCGGCGGGGTCGGTCTCGATGAGTTCGAAGAGCTTGGCACGGGCGGCGGTGTTGATTTTGCGCGCGTCCATCAGGTTGGCGTAGAGGGCGCGTTCATCGTCGCTGAAAGGCAGGGCTTCGTAGGCGGCGAAGTCCGCGGTGTTGGCGGCTGCGTTGGCCGCAATCTCGTCCTTGATTTTCTGGCGTGCCTCGGGAGTGTGGGCGCGCAGGAGGCGGGCGACACGGAGCTGGTTCTCGGCTTGGCGGGCGTTGATGCGTCCCATCAGGGCGATGCCGGGGATGGCATCGTGTACGATCAAGTCGCTGTTGCGCGCGATGGCGACGAGCCGGTTGATGGCGAAGAAGCCGACGCCGGCCAAGGCGATGCCGAGGATGGCGACGATGATCGCGATGCGTTTGCCGATGGTGAGGGTAGTCATAAGTGGTAGAAAGTGGCTGACAGTAGCAGTGCGGGCGTGCCCAGACGGGCCCGGTGCGGGCCTGCACTGCGGGGGCACGCGAGCCGCCGCCACCCATCGGACACGGAGCTCCAATACTTAGCGAAAACACCTACCTGACGGTGGGAGAGAGCAGTCGCTTAGTGGGGCACAATTCCGGTTTGCCCCTTAATTTTCGGGAAGATGCGTCGACTAGCTATGTGCGGGGTCAATCGGGATGGCCTCGCCTGTGCTTTGCCATGGCCATTTTGACCAGCGCCGGGTCGGGATCGCCTGCCGTGCGTGGCAGGTGTCGGTACAGGCGCATGCTGGCGCTGGGCTTATCGCTGGGGGCAGCCGGAGCTGCTGTCGCCGTCCTCGCGTCCTGGTGGCTGGGCCGGTGGACGCTGCTGACGATCGGGGGCGGCGCGCCGATGGCACCCAGCGCAGCGTTGGCGGTGGTGCTCTTCGCTGTGACGGTAGTGCTGCGCGTGTTGCGCCCTGATGGGCGGGTGACGCGTAGGTTCGAGAGGGTGGTGGTGGCCCTGGTGGTTGTCGGTGCCGTGTGGGTGCTGATCGGCTGGTGGCTCGGACGGCATCCCGCCTGGGAAAATCTGCTTTTGGCAAAGACCGGCGTGAGCAGGAGCGTGGCGGAATCTGCCGGGAGGGTTGGTGCATTCGTGGTCGGGCACATGGCGCCGATGGCCGCAGTGTTGTTGCTGCTTGCCGCTGGGGCGCTCGTGTTGACGGCGCCGTGGACGGCGGGGCGGCTCTGGTGCCGGGGACTGGGTTTGTCGTGCGACATAGCGGCGTGTGTCTTGGCCATGTTGCCGTTGCTGGCGTATGTGGCCGGGGCGCCGCTGGTCGATGGCTGTGGCATCTTGGCGTTTCCACTGCCGGCCGCGCTTGTGCTGTTGGTGCTGGGCCTGGCGATTTTGGTGGAGGCGGAAGCCGGACAGTGGCTCTGCCGGCTGTTTGCCGGAGTCGGGTCGGATGAGGCAGAGCGTGTGGGGCCGCGCGATCTGGCGTTGCTGGCCTGCCTGACGCTGCTTGGTGCCGCGATTCTGGGGCTGAGCATGGTCTATCTGCACACCCGCATCGGCTCGCGACGCAGGGACGCCGAGGCGGAACTTTCTCAAGTGCTCGAACTCAAGGTTGCGCAGATCGTGCAGTGGCGGCGGGAACGGCTCGGCGATGCGCGCGTGCTCATGCGGACGCCGGGGCTTGCCCGGCGCGTGCAGGCGATGGCGCAGGGGGATGGCGATGCCGTGGTATGGCAGGAGCTGCGGACATGGATGCAGCAATACATCGCCGGGTATGGGTACGGGCGGTTGCTGCTGCTCGATCGCGACTGGCGCTGCATGCAGGCCGTGCCGGATTCGGAGGGCTGGGCGTTGCCGGGACTGGTGGCGCAGCTGCACGAGTTGCCTGCGGACGGCGATGTGGTGGAACTCGAACCGTATGTCGACGATTCGGGCGCACTCTACCTGGACTTGCTGGTGCCTCTGCAGTCGGCGCTGGGCGAGCCGCCGATCGGGGCTATCCTACTTCAGTGCAACCCAGCGAAGAATCTCATCCCGCTGGTGCACGCGTGGCCGAATCCTCGCGAGACTGCGGAGACCCTGCTGTGGTGGAGGAACGGGGAACGACTGTTCTGCCTGAGCGGCCGGCAAGCGCGGCCGGGATTGCCGCCGGAACAGACCCGGCCGATGGCGCAGGTGCGCCGGGTATCGGAGCCCGATCTCGGCGTCGCCCGCTGCGCACGAGGCGAGTCCGGCCCGATCGAGGCGCCGGACTTGCGCGGTGTGCCGTCTCTGGGAATCGGTCGAACGGTTCCGGGCTCCTCCTGGCTGCTTGTCACCAAGATGGACCGCTCCGAGATCGACCGCCAGATGCGCACGGAGTCGCTGCGGATCGGCGCCGGCGTGATCGTGCTCCTGTTCACGGCGGGACTGTCGTTGGCGGCGGTCTGGCGGGGGCGCAACAGCATCCTCCAGCGCCAGCGGCTGCTGGCCGAGCGCGAGCAGCGGCGACTGGCCGCGCGACTCGGACTGGTGATGCGCCACGCCAACGACGTCATCCTGATCCTCGACGAGGAGCTGCGCGTGGTGGAGGCCAACGACCGGGCGGTCGAGCTCTACGGGTGGCCGCGCGAGGAGCTGTTGCGACGGACCATACGCGATTTCCGGACACCCGAGGCGCAGCGCGGACTGGATGACGATCTGGGCAGAGTACGGGCCTCCGGCGGAGCGGTGTTCGAGACGGTCCATATGGCGAAGGACGGACGTGCGATCCCGGTGGAGATCAGCGACCGGATGGTCGAGATCGACGGGAAACCGCACCTGCTGGCCGTGATTCGCGACATCTCTGAGCGCAAGCGGCTTGCCGAGGAGCTTCGCCGCAGCGAGGAGCGCTACCGGCTGATCGCCGAGAACACCTTCGACATGATCTGGATGGCGGACCTGGCGACGGGACTGTTCACCTACGTGAGTCCGGCTTCCCTCCGAGTACGGGGGCTGGCGCCCGAGGAGCTGGTCGGTCGGCCGATGTTGGAGTATCTCACGCCAGAGGCGCAGCGGCGTGTGGTCGCGGAGTTGCCGAAGCGCGTCGCCGCGTTCGATGCCGGCGACGAGGGGGCCCGGCATCATACCGACGAGATCGAACTGGTGCGGCCGGACGGGATGGTACTGCAGATCGAGGTTTCGACGACGCTCATGCCCGGCGAGTCCGGACGAGCTGCGTTGCTGCTCGGGGTGACTCGCGACATCACCCTGCGCAAGCAGGCGGAGCGAGCGCTGCGCGAGAGCGAGGAACGCTACCGGTTGATCGCGGAAAATACCTCCGATGCGATCTGGCTGTACGACTTGTCCGCGCGGCGGTTCAGCTACGTGAGTCCGGCGGCCGAGCGGCTTCTCGGCTACGGGCGCGAGGAACTTTCCGGCAGGGATTTGTCCTCGTATCTTTCGGCGGCCTCGGCGGCGAAGGCGGAACGCTCGCTGCGCGAGCGGCTGACCGCGCTCACGGCCGGTGATGAGTCCGCAAGGCATCACACCGCCCAGTACGAGATCATGCGCCGCGACGGGGTGACGATCGTGGGGGAGGTGGTGACGAGCATCCTCTGCGACGCGAGCGGCTGGCCAGTGCAACTTCTCGGGGTGACGCGCGACATCACGGAGCGCGTGCATGCAGAGGCTCAGCTGCTGGAGAGCGAGGCTCGCTACCGTTACTTGTTCGAACACAACCCGGCGCCGATGCTGATCTACGGGAAGACAACGCTGCGGCTGCTCGCGGTGAACGACGCCTTCGTCCAATCCTATGGCTACAGCTTGGCGGAGGCCCTCGGGCTGCATCTCCCTGATCTCTATCCGACCGAGGAGCGGGCTGGCATTGCAGAGCTCGCCGGCCGATTGCACGGCCACGCCTATTCCGGCGAGTGGCATCACGTGAAGCGCGATGGCACGCAGATCGCGATCATCGCGCATTCGCACGACATCGACTACGGCGGGCGCGAGGCGCGGGTGGCGGTGCTCACCGACATCACGGAGCGGAAGCGTGCCGAGCAGGCGCTTCAGGAGAGCGAGGCGTTCCGCACGCAGATCTTCGCCGGTTCGCCGGTGCCGGTGGTGGTGATGGATGCCGCAACTTTGCGGATACTCGACTGCAATCCGGCGGCGGTGACTGCCTACGGGTTCGCCGCGCAGGGCGAGGTGCTCGGGCTGACACCGGCGGAGGTCTCCGCGCCGCAGCAGTACGACGGAGCCACGTCGGCCGAAGCGATGCGCCGGCATATCGACCGGGCGCTGGCAGCGGGGCGCGAGGTCTTCGAGTGGCGGCATCGCCGGCCCAATGGCGAAGTGTGGGATGCCGAGGTGCATCTGGCACGGTTCATGGCGGGGACGAAGGCATACCTGCAGTTCACGTTGATCGACATCACGGCTCGTCGCCACGCCGAGCTGGCGCTCAACGAGAGCCAAGCGCGGTTCCGGCTGATCGCCGAGAACTCGGCTGACATCATCTGGCTCTACGACATGCAGGCGCAGAAGTACCGCTATGTGAGCCCGGTCGTCGAAAAGGTGCTCGGCTACACGCCGCAGGAGGTGGTTGCCTCGCAGTTGACCGATCTGGTCACCCCCGAGTCGCGCGCGACGATCCAGTCGCAGGTCGCTTCGCAAGTGCAGGCGTTCGGTGCGGGCGACGAGGGCGCCCGCACTCGGATCTACGACGTCGAGTTCGTCTGCAAGGACGGGGGCTTGCGGCAGGCCGAGGTCTCGGCGTCGCTCATGGCGGATGCCGCCGGGCGGCCGATCATGATGGTCGGCACGACGCGCGACGTGACGCAGCGCCGCCGGATCGAGGCGGCGTTGCGCGAGAGCGAGCACACCCTGGCGGCGGTCTTCGACAGTGCGGACATGGGTATCCTGTTCGCGGACGTGGAGGGGCGGCTGCAGCGGGTCAATGCGCGGTTCTGCTCGATGCTCGGCTATTCCGTGGCGGAACTGCTTGCGCTCGACCAGCGGGCCTACAGCCATCCCGACGAGCACGAGCGGCAACTGACCCTCTTGCGCAAGATCCGCGAGGGCGGCAGCAACGGTTTCCAGCTCGAGAAGCGCTTCATCCGAAAGGATGGCGGCTGCATCTGGGTGCACCTGGGAGTGTCGGCCGTGCGCGACGGCGACGGCACCCTGCGCGGCTTCGTGACAGTGGTGGACGACATCACCGAGCGGCGACGCGCACGGGAGGCGTTGAAGCAGTTCAGCGCCGAGCTGGAGCTGCGCGTGGAGGCGCGCACCGCCGAGCTGGCCGCGCGGACGCGGGAGATCGAGGGCCTGCTCGATTCCATCCCCGACACGGTGCTGTTGTGCACCGGCGACGGTGTGCCGGTCTTTTCCCATCTGCCGCGCCGGGAGGAGCTGCCTCCGTTCCTCTCCGCAGGGGCGGCCATCGAAGAGCTGCAGGACAATCCGTTTGTGCGAGAGATCGCCGGTGCGATGCGTGCGCTTACACATACCGGCCCGCAGACAGTGGTGCGCGAGTTCGACAAGGAAGTGGCCGGAGCCGTCTGTTCGGTGGAGGCACGGGCCACGCCGATCGGCAGCGATCAGGTGCTGATCCTGCTGCGCGACATCACCGCACGCCGGCGCGCCGAAGGCGAGGTGCTGGCGAACCTCGCACGCGAGCGACAGCTCTCCGAGTTGAAGTCGCAGTTCATCTCCGTGGCCTCGCACGAGTTTCGCACCCCGCTGGCGGCTGCGGTCGGTTCGCTCGAACTGCTGGAGCGCCATGGCGACCGCATCGGGCCGGAGAAACGCGCCGAGTTGCTCATGCGCATGCAGCGTTCGCTGGGCCGTCTCACGGCGATCATGAACGACGTGCTCACGATCAGTCGCGTCGACGCCGGACGGGTCGTCGTGAAAGCGATGCCGCTGGAGCTCGGGCGCTTCGTGCAGGATGTCGTGCGCGAGGTGGAGGACGGCGATCGGCAACAGCACCGTTTCGTTTTTGCGCAGTCGGGCGGCCCCGATGTCGTCTCCACCGACAGCAATCTTCTGCATCACATCCTCTCCAACCTGGTGGGTAACGCCGTGCGCTATTCTCCGGCCGGCACCGCGGTGTCCGTCACGGTCGAGCATACCGCGCAGAGCTTCTCGGTCACCGTGGCCGACGAGGGGATCGGCGTGCCCGAAGCGGAGCGGGCGCGGATATTCGAGCCGTTTGTGCGCGGTAGCAACGTGGGGCAGATTGGCGGCACCGGGTTGGGCCTGAACATCGTGCGGCGCTATGCCGAGCTGCTCGGCGGCGGTGTCGAGCTCCTGCCGACCGTCCGCGGCGCAACCTTCCGCGTCGTCATCCCGCGGGAAACCGCGGGCAGCCCGTCGCCAAATCACCAACCCGGCACAATGTGAAGCTGCCCGCAGCGAATCATTCCCCCATATGCCCAACGCCGACAACCCCACTCTTCGTATTCTGGTCGTCGAGGACGACGAGGCCATCCGCAGCACCATGTGCGACATCCTCGAACTCAACGGCTACACCGTCTACCAGGCCGGCGACGGGCAGGCGGGGGTCGAGGCGGCACTGGCTCAGGCGCCGGACATGATCCTGGCAGACATCGCCATGCCGCGCATGGACGGGCTGGCGATGATCGACGCGCTGCATGCCGACGAGCGCACCCGCGCGATCCCGATCATCATCGTCTCGGCCTCTGTCGAGCTGGAGCGGATGCGCGAGGGCATGGACCGCGGGGCTGAGGACTTCATCGTGAAGCCGTTCACCGAGGACCAGGTGCTGCGCTCCATCAAGGCACGACTCGAGAAAAAGGCGTTGCTGGACGAGCTCGACGCCTTTGCGCACACGGTGGCGCACGACCTGAAGAACCCGATCGCCACGATGATGGCGCGAGCGACATTGATGCGGCTCTCGTGGGCGGAGGAGAGCGACGAGCGGAAACTGGAGCAGCTCGCCGACATCGAATCCGCCGCCAAGCGGCTGGCGGCCATCGTCGACGAGCTGTTGCTGCTGGCCGGTGTGCGGCGGATGGCTGTGGAGCCCGTGGCGGTGGACATGGCGGCCGTGGTTGCCGATGCGCTCGGGCGTATCGAGATCCTGGTTCAGGCGAGCGGAGCGCAGATCGAGCGGCCGGCGGACTGGCCGCTCGCCTGTGGGCACGGCCCGTGGGTGGCCGAGATTTGGACGAACTATCTGAGCAATGCCGTGAAGTATGGCGGCCGGCCGCCTCGAATCCGCCTGGGTGCCGACCGGGTGCCGGATCGCGACTGCGTGCGGTTCTGGGTACAGGACAACGGCGCGGGCATCGAACCGGAGAAGCAAGCCGGTCTTTTTCAGCAGTTCTCCCGCCTCGGGACGGGCGTGACGGAGGGCCATGGGCTCGGCCTCTCGATCGTGCGGCGGATCACCGAGAAGCTTGGTGGTGCTGCCGGTTGCGAGAGTGAGGTGGGACGCGGCAGCCGGTTCTGGTTCGAACTGCCGGCGGTCGAGCCGGCCGGCGCCTAAGGTGCGATGGAACGCACCGCGAAGGAGGGCGCATGAAAATACTGGTTATCGAGGATCAGGCCGACATCCGGGATACGCTGCGCGACTTACTGGAGCTCAACGGCCACACGGTGCTTGCCGCAGCAGATGGCGTGCAGGGGCTCCAACGGATGGCCGAGAAACCTGATTTCATCTTCTGCGACATTGCGATGCCCAACCTCGATGGCCCGGGGGTACTGGAGGCGGTACGGAAGATGCCTGGGGTGTGCGAAGTGCCGTTCGTCTTCCTGACGGCGAAGGCCGAGCGCAGCGACCGGCGGGCGGGCATGGCATTGGGCGTCGACGACTACATCACGAAGCCGTTCACCGAGCGCGACATCCTCGATGCTATCGCCGCACGGACCTCCCGCCAGCGCAGCATCCGCGCGCGCTACGAGAAGGCGGCGGAGGTGCTCCATCGCGAGTCTCAGGCGCAGTGGGCCCACGAGCTGTTGACGCCTCTCAACGCTGTGCTGGGCAGCGTGCTCATGCTTGAGCAGGAGGCCGACACAATCGACCGTGGCGAGCTCAAGGAAATCCTAGCCTCGATCCATGCCGGCGCGGTGCGGCAGGACCGCCTGGCCCGGCAGCTTATCCGCTATTACGAGCTGGAGCGGCTGCATGAGTCGCCCGGAGAGATGGCCGCACACCGCTGCGAGGTGACGAGCCCGATCACTGCGGGTTGCATGCGGGCGATGCGGGAGAATGGCCGTGTGGGCGATGTCGTCGTGACGACGCAGCCCGGCGAGATCGGCATCCACGCGGAGTTTCTCGCGTATGCCGTCTACGAGGTTGTGGGCAATGCCCTGCGTTTCTCCGGTCCCGGGGCCAAGGTTGCCGTGCAAGGTCGCGAGGTGGCCGGCCGCTACCGTATCGATGTCGAGGATCGAGGCCCGGGGCTGACTACGGAGCAGCGGGCTCAGGTCGGTGCTTTCGTGCAGTTCGAGCGCCAGCGCCACGAACAACAGGGACTCGGCTTGGGGCTGGCGATCGCGCGTGCGACCGCGGAGCTGGCCGGCGGCGAGTTGCGCCTTGAGGAGGGCTCCGGCGGCTGCGGACTGCTGGTAGTATTCGATCTTCCTTGCGTGTCGTGAAGACGCGGTGTGCCGCAATTTGCCTTTCACAGGAACCCGGAGACTTTGACCGCCGTCGACGAGCGGATCAAACGGGCGCGGTAGTCGCCACCGGCAGCCCAGTAACTGTGAACCCTTTATGGCCATGGACCACCCCGATGCCTGCCCACGCTGTGCTGCCGGTGCCGCATGTTGTCCCGCGTCTTCTGCCCGGTACTCCGAATCCGCGCCTCGCTCCGCATTGGCTCGGGGCTGGCTGCTGGTGGCCTTTGGTGTAGCTGCTGTTGCCTGCGCGGTGGCGCAGGAGACCGTGCCGGCCAAGCACGCCGGCATCTACGAGCTGAGCCTGGAGCGGCTGGCCGACCTGGTGGTGACCGACACGAAGATCGCGCAGCCGCACCGCACGGTCACCCAGAAGCTGGAGTCGATCGGTGTCGAGGACATGGAGCGCACGGCGTTGCCGCAGCGCAACCTCGCCGAGCTGCTGCGCTACACGGCCGGGCAGTTCGTGAATCCGCTCTCGCGCAACGACGCCAATTGGGGTTCGTACGCCGGGCTGGGACCGAAGTACAACTCGTACCTGCTCGACGGACTTCCCGTGGATTCGTTCGTCGATGCGATGAGCCTCGACACCTGGGCGCTGGAGGCGGTGGAGGTGCACAAGGGGCCGGCCTCGGTGTTGTACGCCAACTACCTGAGCATGGACTTCGCCGGCAACGAGACGCCGCTGGCCGGCATCACCAACTTCATCCTCAGGAACCGGATCGAGGGAGCGGCCACGCGGCTGGCGGTCGGCTACGGCTCCTACAACACCGCCGAGACGCGCTTCTATCTCCAGGACCGGCGCGGGCGCTTCAGCTATTTCGCCGGCGGTTCCTACGAGCGCTCCGACTACACCGACTACGGGCTCGACGACTCCTGGCTGCACATGGAGCGCCACCCGCGGTACGAGAAGACCCGGCTCTACGCCAAGGCCGACTACGCGTCGGCTGACGGGCGCCAACAGATTTCGCTTTTTGCGCAGCGCACCGACCATCGCGGCGACGTGGGCCGGCCCAACCGGGACTTCGAGAATGCCTACGAGACGGTGAATGCCAGCTACGGGATCCAGCTTGCGGAGGCGTGGAACCTCCAACTCAAGGGCGGCTATCGCCACTACGACCGCAGTTGGGAGGAGGACAACTATCCCGTCGACCTGCGGCTGCGCGAACGCGACGGCGTGCGGCAGACCATCGTCCCCGCTGACCTCACGGTGAACTTCGCACACGCTGGCGAGAGCATGCTCACCGTGGGCGCCGACTACCAGTGGGCTACCTACGAAACCTACGCGACGGTCAACGAGGTCGATGCCCGCTCCACGGGATTCTTCCTGCAGGAGAAATACGTCGCCGGGCGCTGGGTCCTGCGCGCCGGCGGGCGCCTCAACGAGACCCGCCACTCCTACGACACCATTGCCGGACAGCGGCCCGGAGTGGGGGACAAGTCCTGGGATTCGCAGCTTTGGAGTGCCGGCGTGCGCTTCAACGCCACGCCGCAGTTCGCCGTGTACGGCAACGTCGGCTCCAGTTTCCTGGCACCGGCGGCGAAGTCGGTCGCGGGCACGATCGCCGCAGCGGACGCCGGAGTCTCCGGCCGCAACGGCCAGCTCCCAAATCCTGCGCTCGGTCCGGAGAAGGGCATCGGCGCGGATCTCGGTTTCGAGTACCGCAACGAGACCGGCCTCGCCCTCGGGGTGCGCGCGTTCTTCAATCGGGTCGACGACGCGATCGTGGACAACGTGGTGAGCCGGCTGCCGTCGCAGAGCCAGTCCGTCAATGCCGGCCGCGCTCGTTCATCCGGGTTTGAGGCGACGCTCGACCACACGGTTTCGACGAGCTTCGCGTGGTTCGCCAATATCACCGTCGCCGACACGCGCGTCACGAATCCGCTCGATGGCGACCAGGACGGGACCGCCATCCCGTTCGCTCCCGGCTATGTCGCCAACGCCGGGGTGACGGTGCGGCTGCCGCACGGGATCGCGGCGTCGCCGCGGCTGCAGGTCGTGGGCGACTACTACGACAGCGCCTCGCGCTCCGGGCGACGGCGGTTCGGCTCCTACGCGGTCGCGAATCTGCGGCTCCAGTCCGTGCTGTACGAACGCGAGGGGCGGTCGCTGCTGGGCACGCTCGATCTCAACAACCTGTTCGACCGGCGCTACGAGATGCCGTGGCAGTTCCGCGACCCGGGCTTCAACGCGTTTCTCGGGCTGGAGCTGCGCTTCTAGCCCGCGTCCCTCCCACGATGTCCCTGCAAACGCTCTGGCTCCTCGTCTGCTGCCTCCTGCTCCCGGTTGTCGCCCGCGGCGATCCGGGATCGGTGGCAGCGCCGGCGGCCCCGGAGGCGCGGATCGTGAAGGCCGCCTATGTCTACAATTTCACGAAGTTCATCGAGTGGGCGACGGAGGACGGCGGACGCGATCGCGCGGCGACGGTGATCGTCTGCGTGCTCGGCAGCGACCCGGTCGGGAGCGCGCTGGACGAAGTCGCCTCGCTGGAGTCGAAGGGACGGCCGATTCTGGTCCAACACGTGCGCTCCGGTGATCGCATTCCCGCCTGCCACATCCTTTATATCGCAACCACAGAGGCGGAGCGTTTCGACGCGGTTCTGGCGGAGGTGGGTTCCGCGGGCGTGCTGACCGTGAGCGACATCCCGCGCTTCGCCGAGCGCGGCGGGATGATCGGCTTTGCCATCGAGCGCGGACGGGTGCGGATCGAGATCAATGCGGCGCGTATCCGCGGTTCCGGGCTGAGGATCAGTTCGAAGCTGCTGGAGGTCGCCAGGGTCGTCGCGGAGGGAAAAACATGAGAATACCGTACATCGCGCGGTTGCCGCTGAGGCGGAAGCTGATGCTGCTCATCATGTTCGTGAGCCTGCTGGGGCTGATGTTCGTCGGCACGGTCTTCGGCTTGTACGAGCGGTACCGCATGCGGTTCACGTTGGTGGAGGACCTCGCTGCGCTCAGCCGGCTGGTGGGGGACCGGAGCACCGCGGCGCTGCTCTTCGACGACGCCGACACGGCCACCGAGAATCTCACCGCGCTGCGTGTGAAACCGGAGGTCATCGCCGCTTGCATCTACAACGCCGCCGGCACACCTGTCGCCACGTTCACGGCACAGGGTCGCACAGCGGCGTTTCCACCGGTGGAGACCGAGCGATTGGAGCGTTTCGGCCTGCGCACTGTGGAGCTGTTCGATCCGATCGTCCTGGATGGAAACCGGATCGGCACGGTGTACATCCTCGCCGATCTTGGCGAATTGTTGGCGCTCTGGCGGCAGTATCTGTTGGCGACCGGGTTCTTCATCTTGTGCGCGGCGATCGGCGCCTACTCGCTCTCGAGCCGGCTGCAGCACCTCGTGACCGATCCGTTGATGGCGATCGCGGAGACGGCCCGGCAGGTGACGCAGCGGAAGGACTATTCGGTGCGTGCGGAGAACACCGGCGACGCCGACATCGCGGCGGTGGTCGAGGCGCTCAACGAGATGCTCGGGACCATCGAGCAACAGAACAATCGGCTCGGCGAGAGCGAGCGGAAGTACCGCGAGCTGGTCGAGCACGCCAACAGCATCATCCTGCGCTGGCGGGCCGACGGACGCATCGTCTTCCTCAACGAGTTCGGCCAGCGCTTCTTCGGCTACACGGCGGAGGAGATGAGCGGCCGGCACGTGGTGGGCACGATCGTGCCGGCGGCGGGCAGCGACGGCAGCGACCTGCAGCGGCTCATCGCTCAGATCACCGACGATCCGGCGGCCTTCGGGCAGAACGTGAACGAGAACATGCTGCGCGATGGCACCCGCGTCTGGATTTCCTGGACGAACCGCCTCGTGCGCGACGAGCAGGGGCGTGTTGCCGAGATCCTCAGCGTGGGCACGGATGTGACCGAGCGGCGCCGTGCCGAGGAGGCGATCCGGCAGCTCAACGCCGACCTCGAGCGGCGCGTGGCCGAGCGCACGGCGGAGTTGGCCGCGCGAAACCAAGACCTCGAACGCTTCAACCGGCTCTTCGTCGACCGCGAGCTGCGGATGAAGGAATTGAAGCAGCGCATCAAGGAACTCGAAGGGAAGGAACCGCCACGCCCATGAAACCGTTCTACCGAATCGTGGGGGCGAACGCGGGGTTGGCTGTCGCGTATGCTGTCATCGCGAAACTGGGCCTGTTGCTCGCGCTGCCGCACACCAATGCCACGCCGGTCTGGTTCCCCGCCGGTCTGGCGCTGGGCGCGATCCTGCGCTGGGGGCCGCGGCTCTGGCCGGGCGTCGCCCTTGGTGCCGGCCTGAGCAATCTCTTCTTCCTAGCGGAGCTTGGTTGGGCGTTTCCGGCGGCGTTGGCCGCGGCCGGGAGCGCCGCGGTGGGCAACACGTTGGAGGCGCTGGTCGGCGCGTATCTGATCCGGCGTTTTACGGGCGGGCGCGACCCGTTCGCGCAGGGCGCCAACGTCTTCGTCTTCGTAGCGTGCGGGGCGATGGTCGCCACCGCGCTCAGCGCGACGGTGGGGATGACGACGAACTGTCTGGCCTCGGGGAACTGGGGTGGCGGCGGGGGAATCTGGCTGAGGTGGTGGCTGGGGCACGCGGTGGGCGTCCTGGTCGCGGCTCCGCTGGTCCTCACGTGGCAGGCGCTGGACTGGACTGTGCCGCGGCGGCGGCGGGCCGCCGAGATGCTGCTGCTGGCCTCGGGGATCTTCGTGGTGGCGTGGGTAGTCTTCACCTACGCGTACTCCGTCAACTTCCTTGTGGTGCTGCTTCTCCTGGTGGCCGTCTTCCGCCTGGGGCAGTTCGGCTCCGCGGTCGTGGTGTTGTTCCTGTGCGTCGCCTCGGCGTTGCGGATCGCGCAGGTCCACGGCATCGTTGCGGGCTGGAGCCAGCAGGGGGCGCTGCTTGTGAACCAGAGCTTCATCGGCGTCATGGCTGTCGCGACGCTGCTGCTGTCGGCCATCCTCCGGGAGCGGGCCGCGGCCGGCGAGCTGCTGCGGGCGAGCGCGCAGCGGACACGGCTGATTCTGGAGAATCTGGCCGATCTCGTGGCGGTGCTCGATCTTGAGGGACGCCACATCTACTACAGCCCCTCGTACGGTGCGATCCTGGGCTCCGCCGAACAGCTCCGTGGCACGTCCTATTTCGCGCGTGTCCATCCGGAGGACGTGGCGGAGGTGCGGGCGGCATTTGCGGAGACGGTGAGTCGCGGCGCGGGTCATCGCCTCGAGTACCGCCTGGTGGACCGGGCCGGCCAGCCGCGGCAGATCGAGTCGCAGAGCAGCGTCATCCGGGACGCCGATGGGCAGGTGTCACAAGTGGTCGTGGTCTGTCGCGACGTAACGGAGCGGCGCCGCGCGGCGGCGGAGGTTCGGCGGTTGCACGAGGAGCTGCAGCAGCATGCCGAGCAACTGGAGCGCCGCGTGAACGAGCGCACCACCGAGTTGCAGGGCACGCAGGGTGCGCTCATGAACTTGGTGGAGGATCTCAACGAGAAGACGCGGGAGCTGGCTCTGGCCAAGGAGCGTGCCGAGACGGCCGACCGGGTGAAATCGGCCTTCCTCGCGACGATGTCCCACGAGCTGCGTACGCCGCTCAACTCCATCATCGGCTTCACGGGCATCATCCTCGACGGTCTGGCCGGGCCGCTCAACCCCGAGCAGGAGCGCCAGTTGGCGATGGTCCAGAACAGCGCCCGGCACCTGCTGGCGTTGATCAACGACGTGCTGGACATCTCGAAGATCGAGGCCGCGCAGCTCAAGGTGACGCGCGAACCGATGTCGGTTCCGGCCGCCGTCGCAAATGTCGTGGGCATCGTGCGACCGCTGGCGGAGAAGAAGGGGCTCGCGCTGCAGGTCGAGGTGGCGCCGGAGATCGGCACGATCCGCAGCGATCCCCGCCGGGTTGAGCAGGTGCTGCTCAACCTGATCAACAACGCCATCAAGTTCACCGAGCGGGGCGGGGTGACGTTGCGGGTTGGCCGCGAGCAGAGCGCCGCTGCGCCGCATGGCGCCGGCGGTATGGTGCGGTTCGACGTGTGCGACACCGGCATCGGCCTCAAGCCGGAGTCGCTGGCGACTCTCTTCCAGCCCTTCAAGCAGGTCGACTCGGGGTTGTCCCGGAGCCAGGAAGGGACGGGGCTCGGGCTGGCCATCTGCCGGCGCCTGGCGGAGCTGATGGGCGGGAGCGTCACCGTCGAGAGCGAGTGGGGCAAGGGGAGCGTCTTCACCTTCAGGCTGCCGGAGAACGGAGAGGAGAAACTATGAAGAAGAAATTCCTGCTCATCGAGGACAACGAGCAGAACCGCTATCTCGTCACCTTCCTGCTCACGCAGCGTGGACACGAGGTCGTGCCGGCCGAGTCCGGTCCGATCGGCATCGAGCTCGCGGGGCGGATCCATCCCGACCTGATCCTGCTCGATATCCAATTGCCGGGGATGGACGGCTACGCGGTGGCCCGCGCGCTCAAGAGCGACCCGGCGCTGCAGGCCGTCCCCATCGTGGCGGTCACTTCCTACGCCATGCTCGGCGACCGCGAGCAGGCGCTGGCGGCGGGCTGCAACGGCTACATCGAGAAACCGATCAACCCGCGCACGTTCGTGGCGTCGGTAGAGTGTTTCCTGCTGCCTGAGAACAAGGAGGAACAACTGTGACACGCATACTCATCGTCGACGACAAGGCGGAGAACCTCTACCTGCTGCGCGCGCTCCTCGTGGGCAACCAGATGCAGGTGGATGAGGCGCGGCACGGCGCCGAGGCCCTGGAGAAGGCGCGTCAGGCGCCGCCGGACATGGTCATCTCCGACCTGCTCATGCCGGTGATGGATGGCTACACGCTCCTGCGCCACTGGAAGAGCGACGATCGGCTCAAGAGCATCCCTTTCATCGTCTATACCGCCACCTACACTGAGCCCAAGGACGAGCGACTCGCGATGGATCTTGGGGCTGATGCGTTCATCCTCAAGCCGGCTGAGCCGAGGGCGCTGATGGCCTGCTTCAAGGACGTGCTCGCCAAGGCGCAGAATCGGGAGTTGGCGCCGGCCCGTAGCCCCAGCGGTGACGAGAAGGCCTTGCAGGACAACTACGGCGAGGTGCTCGGCCGCAAGCTTGAGCAGAACATCAGCGAGCGGAAGTACGCCGAGGCCGAGGCCCGCCACCTCGCCACGTTCCCCAAGTACAACCCGAATCCGGTGCTGGAGTTCTCCGGCGACGGCCGGCTGACCTATTCGAATCGTGCGGCCAAACGAATGGCCGAGGCGTGCGAGGGCTCCGACTTGGCCAGCCTGTTGCCAAGCGACACACGCCGGATCGCGAGCGAATGCCTGACCAGCGGCCAGCCGCGGGAACATGTGGAAACCAAGCGCGGGGCGCGCACGCTGTCATGGTCCTTCTATCCGATCAACGAATTGCAGGTGGTCCATTGCTATGCCGAGGACATCACCGAGCGGCTGCAATTGGAGGAGCGCCTCCGGCAGTCGCAGAAGATGGATGCCATCGGCCATCTCGCCGCCGGTGTCGCGCACGACTTCAACAACCTGCTGACGGTCGTGCAGTTCGAGGTGTCGCAGCTGGCGGAGAGCAGGGAGCTGACGAGCGAGCTGCGCAGGGCGGTCGACCAGATCGGCCGCGCGGCGGAGCGGGCAGCGAATCTCACCCGGCAGCTGCTCACCTTCAGCCGGAAACAGGCGAAGGAGGTCAAGCTGCTGGACCTGGGCGAACTGGTCGCCGGCATGACGCGCATGTTTGAGCGTATCCTTGGCGCGGACATCAAGCTCGAGCTCAAGACCTCCGACTCCCTGCCGCGGCTTTGCGCCGACCCAGGGATGATCGAACAGGTGATCATGAATCTCGTGGTGAACAGCCGCGACGCCATGCCCAAGGGCGGGCGGATCGACATTGCCGTGCGCGAGGTGGTGATCGCGACGAGCGAGCTGCTCCAGCATCCGGAAGGGCGGCCGGGCCGGTTCCTCCAGCTCTCGGTGGCCGACACCGGGACTGGAATCGCGCCGGAAAACCTGACTCGCATTTTCGAGCCGTTCTTCACGACCAAGTCGGTGGGCAAGGGAACTGGGCTGGGGCTCGCCACTGTCTTCGGCATCGTCAAGCAGCACGAGGGCTGGATCGAGGTCTCCAGCGAGGTCGGCCGCGGCACCACTTTTCGGATCATCCTGCCGGAGGCGTCTGAGCCGGTCGAGGGGCAGGCGCAGCCGGCTGCCCCTGTTCACGTTGAGGGGGGGAGCGAGACGATCCTGCTCGTCGAGGACGACGAGACCATTCGGGGTCTTGTGCAGGTCGGACTCGAACGGTACGGCTATCGCGTGATCGTCTTTGGAAGCGGTCCGGAGGCCGTCGCGAAACTTGCGGAACGCGAGTCACCGGTCGATCTGCTGATCACCGATCTGATTCTTCCCGGAGGAATGAGCGGTGGCGACATTGTGCGACAGGCGGCGGAGTTGCGACCGGGGTTGAGGTCGATCTGCATCAGCGGCTATGTCAGCGAGGATGCGTCGAGGAACCTCCATCTCGAAGCCGGGGTGAACTTGCTGCGCAAGCCGTTCGTGCTCCAGACGCTGGTCCAGCTGGTTCGCAAGCGGCTCGACGAGCCGAGCGCGATATAGCGCCTAGCGCGATGGAGTTGCCCGTGCTGCCGGGCCCCTCGCGCGCTCGGCGGGCCCAGCGGTCCCGCCCTACCACAGGACGTCAGTTCAGTGCGCGAGGTTCGATCGGTGCCACGGCTCAGACGGGCCGGTCCAGGCAGGTGCGGACGGTTTCGAGGAGCGCGCGCACGGCGAAGGGCTTGTGCAGGAAGAAGCCGTCGGCCCTGAGCCCGAGGTGACGGCTCACGACATCGGCCGGATAGCCGCTGATGAAGAGCGTACGCAGCCCGGGGTGCGCGACGAGCGCCTGGTCGGCGAGTTCGCGGCCGTTGATGCCGCCGGGCATGATGAGGTCGGCGATGAGCAGTTGCACGGGTCCGCTGTGACGCAGTAGGGCGGCGATGGCGTCGGAACCGTTGGCGGCGGCGAGGACCGTGTAGCCCTGGCGCTCAAGGGCGGCCTGGACGAGGTTGCGGATCTGGTCGTCGTCCTCGGCGAGGAGGACGGTCTCGTTGCCGCGCGGCAGGGGGCGCTCCGCCGACTCCTCGCTGTCTGCGGCGGCGGAGGCTGGGAGTGCGGGCAGGTAGAGATGGAAGGTGGAACCCTGTCCGACGGCGCTCTCGACGGTGATCCAGCCTTGGTGCTGCTGTACGACGCCGTAGACGGTGGCGAGGCCGAGGCCGGTGCCCTTGCCGGCGGCCTTGGTGGTGAAGAACGGCTCGAAGATCCGGCCGAGGTGCTCTGGAGCGATCCCGGTGCCGGTATCGGAGACGCTGAGATGGGCGCGCAGGCCGGGTGTGGCGCCGGCGTGCTCGCGGGCGCAGGTGGCGTCGACCTCGACGGACTCGACGGCGATCCGGAGTGTGCCGCCGGCGGGCATCGCGTCGCGGGCGTTGACGGCGAGGTTGAGGATGGCCTGCTCGATCATGCCGGGATCGGCGCGGAGGATGACAGGGGCCGGTGGAATGGCCGTGGCCAACTGGATATCCTCGCCGAGGATGCGGCGGACGAGTTTTGCGAGGTTCTCGACGATCTCGCGGAGGTCGACCTCCTGCTCCTCCTTCTCCTGCTTCCGGCTGAAGGCGAGGAGCTGCCGGGTGAGGGCGGTGGCGCGTTGGGTGGCGGCCGTGATCTGGCGGACGCCCTCGGCAGCGTCGGCATCGAGGGCCGCATTGGTGGCGAGCGCGGAGGCCTCGAGCTGGATGATGGTGAGGAGATTGTTGAAGTCGTGCGCGACGCCGCCGGCGAGCCGACCGATGGCGTCCATCTTCTGCGAGTGGCGGAGCTGCTCCTCAAGCTGGAGGCGGGCGGTGATGTCCTCCTTGATGGCGATGAAGTGGGTTACGTTGCCCGAGTCGTCCTTGACCGGGGAGATCACGGTTTGCTCGGAAAAGATGTCCCCGTTCTTGCGGCGGTTCTCGAGGACGCCGTGCCAGTCGTGTCCGGATTTGATGGTGCTCCAAAGCTCGGCGTAGAACTCGACGGGTTGGCGGCCGGACTTGAGCAGGCGGGGATTCCGGCCGAGCACCTCGGCCGCGGCGTAGCCGGTGTTTTCGGTGAAACGTGGGTTGACGTATTCGATGCGACCTTCGGCATCGGTGATGACGATCGACACCGGGCTTTGCTCCACGGCACGGGAGAGCTTGCGGATCTGCTCCTCGACGCGGCGACGCTCGGTGACATCGCGCGAGATGCCGAACGTTCCCACGATGGCGCCGGTGTCGTCGCGGAGGGGGCCGCGGACGGAGTGGAACTGGCGCGGATTGTTTTCCCCGGCGAGGCGCAGCGTCTCGTCGTAAGCTTCGACAGTGCCGAACTTCAGCAGGCGCTGCTCGGCAAGTGCGCGGGCTCGGGAGGTGGCATCGTCATAGAGCTCGGCATCGGTGCGGCCGAGGATGGACTCGGCTGTGCGTGCGAGGAAGCGGGCGCCGGCGGCGTTGATGGTGAGGTAGTGGCCGGTCTGGTCCTTGATGAACACGGCGTCGGAGGTGCCCTCGACGAGGGCTCGCAAGCGGGCCTCGGAGGATTGGAGCCGGGCGTTGAGCCGCTCGATCTCGGCGAGCTTTGTCTCGAGTTTCTGGACGACGCGGCGGTTGTAGGCCTCGAGGAAGCCGGCGGAGTCGGCGACGAGCGGGGCGGCCGGGGCCGGCGCGCGGATGTTCGCGGCCTGCAGGAGATGCTCGACGAGCTGGTCGGGCTCGAGGGGCTTGACGAGGAACTTGGCGGCGCCGAGGGAGAGGGCGAACTGCTCGTCCTTGGCGTCGGTGTAGACGGCGGTGAAGAAGACGAATGGGATGTCGCGGGTGGCGGGGGTGCTCTTCACCTCGCGGCAGAGCTGGAAACCGTCCATACCGGGCATGACCACATCGGAGACGATCAGGTCGCACTGGATGTTCTTGAGGAGTTCCAGGGCTTCCGCGCCGTCGGCGGCGGAATAGACCTCGTGGCCTGCGGCGCGGAGGATCGTGTCGAAGAGGTAGCGGTTGTCCTGACGGTCGTCGACGTTGAGGACGATCATGGCGTTGGCGGGCGGCTGAGGTAGCGTTGGAGTTGGGCGGGGAGCGCGTCGGTATCGACCGGCTTGACAATGCATCCGGCGAAACCGGCGCGCTCGATGCGGCCACGTGTGGCGGCGGAGATGTTGGCGGTGACGGCGACGATGGGGACGGACTGCATGCCAGGGAGGGCGCGGAGGCGGGAGGCGGTCTCGTATCCGTCCATCACCGGCATATGGAGGTCGAGCAGGACGAGGTCGGGGCGCTCGGCCGAGGCGGCCTCTAGCGCCAGAGTGCCGCTGGCGACCGTGCGGGTGCGCAGTCCCAGGCGCCCGCAGAAGAAGGCGAGCAGGTAGCTGTTGGTCTCGTTGTCGTCGACGATGAGCACCAGGGGCTTCATGGCGGAGTGAGGGGAAGAACGAAGGTGAAGGTGGAACCTGCGCCGCTCGCGCTTTCCACGGAGATGGTGCCGCCGAGCATCTCGAGGAGCTTTTTCGAGAGATGGAGGCCGAGGCCGGTGCCCTCGTAGTGGCGACGAGCGGAGGCGTCGAGCTGGCGGAAGGCCTCGAAGAGGTTTGGGAGCTGGTCGGGGCGGATGCCAATGCCGGTATCGCGGACGGCTACGACGAGGCGGGCGTCGGCGATGTGGGCGACGATGTCGACGGCGCCGCGCTCGGTGAACTTGACGGCGTTGGTTGCGAGGTTGAGGAGGATTTGGAGGGTGCGACGGCGGTCGCCGACGATGGGGAGCGAGGCCGGGGAGCATTCGTGGCGCAGGGCGATTCCCTTCTGCTCCGCCATGGGCTGGAGGAGATTGACGATCTCGGAGACGATATCGGCGAAGTCGAAGGCGTCGCGCTGGAGCTCGAGGCGGCCAGATTCGATACGGGAGAGGTCGAGCAGGTCGTTGATGAGTGAGAGAAGGTGGCGGGCGGAGGACTGCACGAGGCCGAGCTGCTTGAGCTGCTCGGGGTTGAGCGGGCCGGCGAGGCCCTTGATGAGGATGCCGGTGAAACCGATGATCGAGTTGAGCGGGGTGCGCAGCTCGTGGCTCATTGTGGAGAGAAACTCGGACTTGAGGCGGTCGAGCTCGCGCAGGCGGGTGTTGGCGGCAGTGCGCTCGGCGAGGAGTTGCTCGAGCTGGCCGCGCTGATGGCGCAGGCCGTCCTCGGCGCGGCGCCGTGCGGTGATGTCCTGGATGACGCCGCCGATCTTCACGATGGTACCGGCTTCGCGGTAGGCCTGGCCGGTGGTTCGGACCCAGAGCGGGATGTGCGTGGCGGTGACGAATGGCAGCTCGAGATCGAAACCGGTGCCGTCCGTGCGGAGGCGGCTCAGGGCCGCGGCGATCTCGGGCAGTACCTCCGGTTCGTAGAAGGTGGTGAGGGACTCGACTGTGGGGATGTAGTCAGGCGGCACTTCGTGGATCTGCCGCACCGCGAGGGTCCAGCCGACCGCGCCGGTGCGCAGGTCGTGTTCCCAACCGCCGACGCGTGCGATGCGTCCGGTTTCGTCGAGGAGGGCGTTGCTGGCGGTGAGGGCGGCGGTGCGTTCGCAGACCTGGCGTTCGAGGTCCGCATGCGCGGCGCGGAGCTGGTTCTCGAGCTGGCGACGGGTGGTGATGTCGCTGACGATGGCGAGGAAGACCGGGCGGCCATCGTGGACGAGGAGCTGGATGTGGGCTTCGACGGGGTAGGTGGAGCCGTCGGCGCGGCGGTTGAGGGTCTCGATGACGATGGTGGGTTTCTCGCCGCGACGCATGGGCTCGAGCAGGGCGGCGAAGGAGGCAGCGTCGAATCCCGAGACGAGATCGAGCGGCGTAAGTCTGTGGATCTGCTCGGGGGTGTAGCCGAGGTTTCGCAGCGCGCCGTCGTTGACGTAGCGGAACTGCAGCGTGGAGGAATCGAAGATGTAGATTTCGTTGAGGCTGCCGCCGATGGTGTTGCCAAGGAGGGCTCGCTCCTCCTCCGCGAGACGGCGAGCGGTGATGTCGGCGACGGTTTGCACGGCGCCGGCGAAGCGGCCCGACTCATCGAGGATCGGGTCGACGGATACCTCGAACCAGCGCGTGTCGAGCCGGACCTCGGTGGTCTCGCGGCGGAGTGTGCTGGCGGAACGGGTGAGCGGGCAGTCGGCCGGTGGCGTGGCGGAGCGGAAGGCGATCTCCCAGCAGAAACGGCCCCGCATCTCGCTGCCAGCAGTGGCGAAGAGAACCTCTGCGGCGCGGTTGGAGCGGACGATGCGGAGGTCGCGATCGACGATCCAAGTGGCGTCGCGGGCGGCGTCGAAGGTCGATTGCCAGTCGCGGGTTGCGCGGGCGAGTTGCGCCTCGGTGTCGCGCCGGCCGGCGGTTTCGGTGGCGAGGCGGCGCTGGGAGCGGTGCAGGAGGCCGGCGAGGGCGATGATCAGGGGGACGTCGAGAAGGAAGAAGACGAGGCCGAAGCGGTCCTGCGGAGCGAGCGGGCCGGGGCGGAGCCAGAGCAGCGCCAGCGGAACGGCCAGGACGGCGGCGGTGGATCCGGTGCACCAGCCGCCGTAAATGGAGCCGAGGATGACGGCGCTAGTGAAGGTGCTGTAGGGTGAGAAGGCATTCTCCGTGCCGAGGAACGTGAGATGCAGGAGCGCGGCGCCGGCGGTGAACGCACCACCGGCGACGAGACGCCACCAGAGCGGTTTCTCGTGCCCCTGCAGCCACGCGGCGCAACGGTCCGCAAACCGTCCCGGCATCGCGGTCGCGGTGGCGACAGGGGCGGACGGCGGGCGGTCGCTGGCCATGGCGGAGCGAGGCGACTACTTGTGGACCGGCTCCTGGACGGGCCACGGGCCCTTGATCTGGCCGAGCGTGGCGGCGTTCTGGATGCGCTGGATGATCATCTTTGAGAGCCGCTCGCCGGCGGCGACGAGGATGACGTTGTTGGCCAGCTTGATCTCGGAGACGAGGATCTGGCCGGGGACGAGCTGTTCGAGGTGGCGGTAGACCACGGGAACTTCGGAGGAGAGGGCGTTGGAGAGGAACGTGGGGAAGCACTCGAAGCACTTCTCGACGAGGACGGGATCGTAGGAGCCGCGGCGTTCGCGCATGGCGATGAGGGCGTTCTGCTTGACGATGCCTTCGAGCTCGAGGGTGAGCCGGTCGTTGAGGATACGGAGCATGCGGCCGCCGAGGGGTATCTCAGCGCCGGCGACGGCGTCGGCCGGGATACCGGTGCCGGTGAAGTCTTTTGCCTGGTAGAGGATCATCTGCGCGACGGCGGAGAAGCGCGGAATGGCGGCAACGAGATTGCTGCCGACCTCGGGGGTGTGGCGGAGGATCTCGGCCTCCTCGGGCAGGAGTTCCGTGCCGGCGGCGAGCTTGCGCAGGACG
Organism: uncultured Opitutaceae bacterium; assembly: GCA_964640465.1. Lineage (GTDB taxonomy): Bacteria > Verrucomicrobiota > Verrucomicrobiia > Opitutales > Opitutaceae > CAJCBL01. Next base: position 1,358 of record CAZXHR010000017.1, on the reverse strand, counting down.
ATGTAGGGCAGGGAGGCGTAGCCGATGTGGGCGAGGCTGGCGGCCACTTCGTATTCCCAGACCGGTTCGAGGCCGAGGTGGCGGGCGAAGGTGCCCATGGACTCGCCGAGGCGCTGGCTGCGGCCGAGGATGTCGGGGGCGACCAGGGCGAGGATTTCGGTGAGTACCTGGACGCTGCCGGAGAGTGTGCCCTCGGTGAGTTCGCGCTCGGTGACGACGAGCTCGTGCTGCTTGAGGGCGGTCTCGAGGGCGGGGACGAGGACCTCGGGCGGACAGGGTTTGTTAAGGAAGCGGAAGACAGCCCCGCGGTTGACGGCCTCGACGGCGGACTTCTGGTCGGCGTTGCCGGTGAGCATGAGCCGGACGGTGTCGGGTGCGACCTCGCGGACTGTCTCCAGAAGCTCAACGCCGTTCATACCCGGCATGGTCTGGTCGGCGACGACGACGGCATAGGGGCCGTCGCGATCGATTTTCTGGAGCGCCTCGGCTCCGGACTGGGCTGTGTCGAAGGCGAAGAGCTTGCGCAGGCTGCGGGACAGTGCGGCGAGGAGATTGGGGTCGTCGTCGACGAAGAGGATGCGGTTGGTCATGGCGCGGAGTCCTCGGTGCGGAGCGGAGGTGTGTCGGATGGCGGCTGGAGGGGCAGGCGGAGGCGGAACAGCGTACCGCGGCCGGCGGCGGTCTCGTACTCGATGCGGCCGCCGTGGGAACGGACGATCTTGTGGACGATATGCAGGCCCTGGCCGGAGGCGACTGCAGCACCTCTGGTGGTCACGAAGGGTTCGAAGAGGTGGGGGATGACCTCTGGGGAAATCCCGGTGCCGTTGTCCTCGATCTCGATAATCGCCTCGCTGGCTGTGGTGGCGGTGCGGAGGACGATGCGGCCTTTGGTTTCCCCCCGCTGTTTGATGGCGACGGCGACAGCTTGGGCGGCGTTGATGATCAGGGCGAGGAGGGCTTGGTTGAGCTGGTCGACGACGACGGGGACCTCGGGCTGAGTGGGGTCGAATTCGGTGACAAGATCGGCCACGTATTTCCATTCGTGGCGGGAGACGGCGATGGCGGTCTCGATGAGGTGGGAGAGCGTAGCCGGAACTCGGCCGTTGGCTTCCGGGTGGGCGAAATCCTTGAGGGCGGCGACGATGCGGGAGATGCGCGCGATGCCTTCGAGTGATTGGTTGATGCAGTTGGGGAGCTCCTGCAGGAGGTATTCGAGATCGATCTCCCGCTCAATGGTGGCGAGGGTGGTGAGGGGAGCCTGCAAGGAGGGGGAAGCTGTCGCCGAGGATGCGCTGCGCAGCTCTTGCACGGCGGCGAGATAGCGGCCCAGCTGCTGGAGCGAGGTGGAGAGAAACCGG
>CAZXHR010000016.1:0-37415 GCA_964640465.1 uncultured Opitutaceae bacterium | reverse complement strand
CGACCAGCAGCGGTCGCGGTCCCACCAGACTCATCTCGCCGCGCAGCACATTCCAGAGTTCCGGCAGTTCGTCCAAGCTTGAGGCCCGCAGCCGCTTCCCGAACTCCGTGAGCCGCTCCGAATCGGGTAGCGGCTGACCATCCCGGCCGATCGCGTCGCGCATGGAGCGAAACTTCACCACGGTGAAGATGCGCCCGCCAAGCCCCGGCCGCCTCTGCCGAAACAGCACGGGCGATCCGAGCTTCACCCGCACCGCCAGCGCCAGCCCCAGCAGCAGCGGGGAAAGCACGATCAGCAGCACGAGCGCACCGCAGAAATCGAAAAGACGTTTCATGAAGCGGTGCGTCTTCGTGACAGGTAACAAGGTGGCAGAGTCACAGGTTTCAGAACGAGCCGCAGAGTGACTCATAACATCAGAGGTTCAATCCCTTAGCCGGTTCGCCAGCGCAGCAATGCCGCCAGCCAGACCGAAGCAGACTTCGCACAATCCGCGCGCCTGTGCATCAGTCAGATAGCCGAAATCCTCCGCCGCGTAGGTCATGCTCCGCACTTCGCCGGACGAACCTTTCGCCAAATCCAGGAAATGCGCGAAGTCTTTGCGCGTCCTTCGTTCAAATCCTTCCGCGATATTGTTCTATTGTTCATCACCGACAGGGCTGCACGCTGGATCTGATCGCGAAAGGCCAAGTCGCTGCATCTCGCAAAACTCCGGTACACCTCGCCCACAAGAGCCCGTGCTTCCTGCCAGATCCGCAGGTCCTCGAACCGCTCCGCAAATGGATTTCGCCCCGGCTCATTGCTGTCATTCATCGCATTTCCTCCCCTCGCGCTGTTGTGCATCACTGTGTCATCTTGTGACTCAGTAACTCTGTCACGCTGTCACCATGTTACCCTGTCACCGTTCACTCCGCAACGCGGAGTGAAACCCCGGTCGCCTCGAGCCAATCGCCGCCGAACTGTCGCAACGCGGATAGGCCCACCACGACATACTTCGCGTTCTCCGGAGCGCTAGCCGCGAGCACCAGTGTGAGCCACCCGGTCTCTCCCTTCGGGAGCATCGTCGAGCGATAGTCGCCCACCGTCTTCCCTCCGGCATCGACAAACGCCAATGTGAGTGCGGCATCGTTGCCCGGGCTGCTCCGCCCGCGCATCTGGACTTCGGCGACATACAGCCGTCCCGGCACGGCGAGCTGCGTCTGGCCGATCGTCGTGTCCCAAGCGCCCTCGATGCGCAACACCCGCAGGCCGGCAAAGGCCGGCCCGAGCGCCACACGGCCATGCTCCGTCGCGACCGCACGCACGTTCCAGTCGGCCGGCAACTCGCCCGAGCGCGGATAGAGAAACTGCGGTTGTTGCCCTTCGGCCGAAGCCTTCGCGAACGTGCCGTTCGCCAGCAGATTGCTCGCACGCGCCAGCCGCTCGTCACCGAGTGCAGCCGCCAGCGCCGCCCAGTGCGCAGGAACGGGAACTCCGGCCTCCTCCAGCACGGACAGCGCAGCCGTTGGCGCCTTGCGATCGGATCGGGACAAGCGCACCAGCAGCCCCGGCACCGGATCGTTACGCAGGAGATAGTCGATGTACGTGGTCGCCAATGCCGGTGCCTCGCCCTGCGTCGCCTCGCCGACAGCCAGCAGCAGCCGCTCGCGAGCGCGTTGCATCGCGGCCAAGCGCCGCCCGAGTTCGCCCGGTACCAGCTTTGCCGCATCCGCCGTCGCGAGCGCACGGCGCAGCCGGTCGAACGCCACCGCAGCCTCCGTCACCGCAAACGCACGGCTGGTAAGGGAAACGCGGTCGAAGTAGCGAGGATCGGGGAGTGACGAGTGAGGAGCGGAGTCAGGAGTCAGGAGACAGGATCCCGAATCCGCCCACATTCCTCCACACACTGCTATCCTGTCACTTGTGACCTTGTTACCTGTTAACACGTCCGTCCTCCGTCGTCCATCCTCTGCCATCCTGCCACTTGCCACCTTGTTACCTGTTACCACGTTCGTCCTCAGTGCTCCGTCCTCTGTGCTCTCGGTGTACTCTGTGGTGTAATTCCTACTTCCGCCCTCAGTCGTCTGTCGTCCGCCGTCTGTCCTCTCCCCGCTCGCCTCTCGCCTTTCGCCTCTCGCCTCTTCCATCGCTTCATCGAGGATCGTCCGCAGCTCGGTGCACACCTCCGGCGGGAACAGCAGCACCTGGTCCTGCTGCTGGTAGAACTTGATCCACCACGGCGGTCCCTGCTGCGCCATCCACTGCGCCTCGCAGCGCGCGAAGAAGCGCCGCATCGCTGGAGCCGCCGGCCCATACCAGCCGCTGAAGAAGTCGTCCTGCAACTCCGCCAGCGGCCGCTCCGGCTCCCAGAGCAGCTGGGCGAGCATCCAGACTTTGAAGGCATCGAACCCGGCGTGCGGTCCGCACTCCCCCATGTAGCCGCGCGCCCCGCGCCACCAGCCCTCGCGCACCGCCTCGGCCAGCATCGCATGCGGCACCCGCGGCACGACGAACGCACTGCCCTCCGCATACTCCCACAGCCCGTAGGCGCGCACCCCGCTGCGGTGCCAGCGCGACATCAACGCATAGTCCGCCGCGCGATAGGCCGCATCGTAGAACTGCGTTCGATCCGTCGTCACATACGGCACGACTCGCGCATCGACGGGAAACGGCGGCGGATTCTCGCCCCAGAAATAGGCCAGACAACCGAGGTACCGCCCGTCCATCCCCGGCCTTCGTCCGAGCGACTCCGCCGCCTGGTTCATGAACGTCATGAGGAGCGGCGAATAATCCGGCATGCCGCGGAAATACCGCAACGGTTCCACCAGCGCCCGCGTGCCGTCGCCCTGATCGAACCGCACGCTGTCGTTCATCCCAATCGAGAAACTCGCGCGGCCCGGCGCCCGCGCGAACGCCTCCGCCGCCTGGGTCGCGGCGTACTCCGCCACGTCAACCCGCGACAAGTCCGGCTGCCAACGGTACTCGCCACCACCGAGCGGACGTCGCCGCTGGCCGTGCACCGCTCCGAACCACTCCGGATGCGCATCGTACACCTCCGGCGTGAAGATCGTCGTGAGGTTGTGGCTGTACTCCAGCCGCTGCCGCAGCCCGTTGCGTCGCGCCCACTCCCGGCCTTCGGAACCGCGCAGCCCGGAGATCTCGCGCGAGACGTACGCCGGCTCGCGCACGACCGACAGCTCCGGCAGCGTCCATTCCGTCCGCCGCGGGATCACCTCGCCCAGCGGCCCGGGTGTATACCAACGCACACCGGCATACCGCTGCAGCAGCCACGACACCGCATACGGCGTCGCCTCCGGCGTGGCACCCTCGATGAAGATCCGATTCCCGACGACTGTGCGGATGCGGAAACCGTCCGGGCCGACCTCGTCGGCCGTCGGAGCCAGGATATCCTTCGCCGCCTCAAGCGGTGGCAGGAACCGCTCAGCCGCCTTCGTGTGCCCGACGTAGATGCCAGCGCCGCTCCACCAAGAGTTCTCGGCGCGCACCAGCCACACCGCGCCCGACATCGCGCCGAGCACACGCGTCAGATCCTCCGCTGCCGTGCGCTCATCCGCAGTCGCCTCCGCCGCCACATACACCGGCAACCGCGGTCTCCCCTCCCGGAAGACCACCGTCTCGGCGCAAACCGTCGCACTCAGCACAAGCAGACCGAGGATGGAGGACAGATAGCGGAGGCCGGACGACGGCAAGGAAGTGTCGGGTGCCAAGGTAACAGGTAACAAAGGTAACTGAGGGATGAGCCAGCTTGCAGGCAGATCCTACCTAGCTGCGGCCGCATGTTGCGTGCGCGCCGTTCTGCTTGTCGCTGTAGCCGGCTTCGCTGAAGCCGGGGATTGATCCTCCGGGATCACCGAGCCCGGCTACAGCGCTAAATGACGCAAAGAGAGGAAGTGGCGCTGCTCGCCAGGGCAGCGATCCCGCGCATCCGTAGCGGAACACGTGAGCGTTTCGCCCCGACCGCGTTCAGGGCAACGGAGGCTACCTCGGAACGTGGCGCGCAGGCCTCCCTGCCTGCGGCTCGAAACGCGCCCCCCAAAACCCGAAACCATGGACGTGCACGCGTTCCGCCACAAAACCACATCTTCAGCGCAGCGGACGCTGGCTCCAATACTCCGGACACCGTCGAACATGCGCCACGGCCAAGACCCATACGACGCCAGACCATTCGATATAGGCGATGTAGTACGGAAACACCCGGCAGTTGACACGCCGATAGCCCTTCGGGCGCAACGGCGGTACATCGTGGTGATCACCAATCCAGCGCAACACGCTCCATACTTCCGCGCGAAATCGCTCCCCTAAGCCTGCCGCAAGATCGTCGTAGTGCCGGCCAGCCTCGTCGATTTCCCGCTCCGCTTCGGCAAGGATTTTGACTCTCATTGAGGGCCCCGCTCAAGCCGGGCGATAACGGCTTCGAGATCGGAGGCGTGGGCGCTGCCGTCTTTGACGGCTTCCATCCGCGCGACAATCACCTCGTCCCATGCAGCTTCGCTATCCGCCGCGCTCTCGTGCTCCTGCTCATCCGAGAGGTCGAGAAGTATCCGTGCCAAGGTCAGACGCTTTTCAGCGGGCAATTCCAAGGCGTCTTTGGCAAATTCGGCGAGTGCTTTCATGGGACTCTGGCTTAGCTCAAAACTGCGAAGCAGACTGGAAACGTCAACGTCCCTTGGCGCTGCTCGTGAGAGCGGCGCTCCAGTGGCCCACGATTGCCTCGGCATATGCTGCCATTTTCCCGTGGGCGAGACCGCCCGGTGTAGGGCGCTATTCCCCCGTAGAATCAAATGACGACCTATTTGAGGGACACTACACTAGCTCCTCCAAGAGCGATCCCCGAGGCCCGATTGCGGCGCCCTAATGTTTTCGCTGCTGCGCAGAACCTCCGGCACTGTATCTTTCAGCGTGTGTTCCGGACGCCAGCCCAGCTGCGTACCCACATCAGCCGCGTACCTACTGGAACGCGGCGAGAACGCAGCCACCTCGCCATGTCAGCCGTGGACCAACCGGACCACGGCGAGTTGCTTAGCTGAAGTGGGAGATGGTTATTTCCGCTGTCCTCAGTCATCAGCCCTCTCGTAGGCGCTTCGCGCCGAAGATTCTACTGAACAGCAGAACGTCGTCCGATCCTCGACGTTCTCACAAACGCCGCTACAGCCGATCCCCGTCAGCACTGGGCGCCAGTGGCTAGCGACAATCTTCAGTCGATCCCCACCAACGCGGCATCCAACAACTGGGTCAACGCAGGGAGTTTCGACTGCAACAAATCCCACATCAGCTCATCGTCGACGCTATCGTATCCGTGGATCAATCTGTTGCGCAATCCGAGAATCCGGTGGATCTCGGGTATCTTGGCCTCAAGCCCTGGATCGATCCGCACTGCACGTTCCAACGCTTCGCCGACGATCTCGAACTGCCGCTCAACCGCAGATCGGAGCATGGCAACAGCGGCATAGGCCGGGAAGTGGTTGCCCGATGTGAAGGTGGCGATGGCCACGCCTGCAGCGCGCGCGTCGCACAACAGCTTGGCGACATCAGGCCGCATAGAGGGTGCGTTTATCCTTTGCGACCTGCTCGGCCAAAAACCGATTTCGCAAGGATCGCTCCGTCAACAAGTCGACTCGGCATCCCAGTGTCTTCTCCAGTGCTTCGGCAAAGCCGATGAACCGGTCGACATATCCGGGCTTACTTGTGTCAACGAAACGGACCAAAAGATCGACATCGCTCTTTCCCGGAATGAAGTCGCCCCGCGCAGCCGAGCCGAACACTTCCAGTCGTTCGACGCCAAACCGCCGGCAAAGATCCGAGATACCATCCCGGCGCTCTGCCAATAGTGCGATGGGCTGCGATGTCATCATCGATGGTGAAGATCCGGCATTCGCCAAACTGGGTCAAGCCAGCCGCTTTCGCTGTGGCAATGAACCGTGGCAGAAAGTAGCCCGCAACCGGGCTCCGCTGTCTGCCGTCTGTCCTCTGCCCCGCCGCGTACCGCAGCGAAGCGAGGCTGCGTTCCGGTTGGTACGCAGATGGGAACGCGGCGGCCTCGCCAGCCAATGCGTCAGCAATGGCGAGAGATTGATTGTTCCGTCCTCCGTCGTCTGCCGTCCGTCCTCTGCCATCCTGCCCTTGCCACCTTGTTATCTGCCACATCCGTCGTCTCGTAGGCGCTTCACGCCGAAGATTCTCACAGATTCTGCCGCAGCACGAATGCTGCACAGCAGAACGCCATCCGTCGTCCTCGCTCTGAGTTCCGATCAGCCCAAAAGCCGAAGGCAGGCGTTGCGTAGTTCAGGTGCCTCGCGAGACGCAGCATTCCACACAACCGACACCTCGACGGCAAAATAGGCATGCGCGAGCACATCGCGAAAACCGGCGATCTGCCGCCACGGTACGGCCGGCTCGCGGGCGGTCCATTCGGGAGGGAGTCCCTTCACCGCTTCACCAACGATCTCAAACTGGCGCACCACCGCATCCCGGGTCTTGGCATCGTTCGCAAACGCCGTCGCGTCGTATCCCTCAACATAACGAGCTATCGCTTCGCAGGCCTCGACCACGTCGTGCAGGCGATCCGTCGGATTACGCGGCATGGATCAACTCCGGTTCAATCGCTCGCCATAGACGCGGCGGACAAGCCGAGCGTGAAAGCAGATCAACACGCCCCCCAAGGCGGTCTTCCAGCAACTCGCGCAGTCCCATGAATTGGCTGAAATCCGGCGGTTCGGAGAACTCGACCACAAAGTCCCAATCGCTGTCCGGCCTGGCATCCCCGCGGGCCCGCGAACCAAACAAGAGCAACTCACGCACACGCAGCCGATTCAACTCGCCCTGGATGGGCTGAAGCAGAGCGACGATTTCCTGGGGAGCCGGAGGCATGGCGGGATCGGTTATGGCCGGAAGGGCCGGCCGGTCAACAGGCGAGGTTTTGGCGTGATCCCAGAACCTGATGGTGCGAGTTCCTCACTCACGGGGTGCAATTGTTTCGGGCTGTAGACCGTCCGCATTGAGGCCGGTGGTTCGATTCTCCGGGGTCACCGTCCCCGGCTACACCGTCGTCCGTCCTCCGTCCCGCCGCGTACCGCAGCGAAGCGAGGCTGCGTTCCGGTTGGTACGCAGATGGGAACGCGGTGCCCTCGCCAGCCAATGCGTCAGCAATGGCGAGAGATTGATTGTTCCGTCATCTGCCATCCGTCCTCTCGCAGGCGCTTCGCGCCGAAGACTCTCGCAGATTCTGCCGCAGCACGAATGCTGAACAGCAGAACGCCCTCCGATCCTCGACGTTCTCACGAGCGTCGCTACAGCCCCCGGGTGCGAGGCACTCGCGCCCTCATGTTTTGCGTCACGCAAAACATCGCTTTACCACCTCGATCACACGGTCCTGTTCGCTCTCGCTCATCCCTGAACCGGATGGAAGGCAAAGGCCCTGCTCGAACAGCCGTTCCGAGACCTTGCCGCCATACATCGCGCAGCCCATCCGCTGGAACACCGGCTGCAGGTGCAGCGGTTTCCAGAGCGGCCGCGACTCGATGTTCGCCGCCTCGAGCGCCAGCCGCACCTTCTCGCGATCGGTCGGCGCCAGCGCCGGATCGATCGTCAGACAAGTCAGCCAACGTGTCGCGATCCCCCACGGAGCCTCAGCGCGAAACGCGATTCCCGGAAGACCCTTGAGCGCTTCATAATACCGATCGTAGATCCGGCGGCGCGCGGCCACCCGCTGATCGAGCGCGCGCAGCTGGGCACGACCGATGCCCGCCAGCACGTTGCTCATCCGGTAGTTGTAGCCAATCGTTTGATGCTCGTAATGGGGCACCGGTTCGCGCGCCTGGGTCGCCAGCTTGCGGGCCTCCGCAATCAAGTCCGCCTCGTCCGAAACCAGCATGCCGCCACCGGACGTGGTGATGATCTTGTTCCCGTTGAAGGAGAACGCCGAGAGCAGACCAAACGATCCGGCCGGCCGGCCGGCACAGGTCGAGCCCAGCGCTTCAGCGGCATCTTCGATCACTGGCACGCGATACGTTGCGGCTATCGCCAACAGTTCGGGATAGTTCGCGCATTGCCCGTAAATATCGACGATGATCAGCGCTCTGGGCAGCTTCCCTGCCGCCGCGCGTTGAGCCAAAGCCGACTCCAACAAGCGCGGATCCATGTTCCACGATACCGACTCGCTGTCCACAAACGCCGGAAGCCCACCCTGATAGACGACAGGGTTTGCGCTCGGAATGAACGTGAAGGTCGACACCAGGGCCTCGTCTCCGCGCCCCAATCCCAGCACGCGTACGGCAAGGTGCAGTGCGGCCGTACCGGAAGACACGGCCAATGCATACTTGCGCCCCACGACGGCCGCGAATTCGTTTTCGAAAGCCTCGATATGCGGTCCGGCCGGGGCGATCCACTTGCTCGCCAATGCCTCGCGGACATATCCCTCCTCGCATCCACTCAGATGTGGTGGCGACAGGTAGATCCGCCCGGGCAGGTCCTGTGTGTCATGCATGGTTGCGCAGCGTGGTCGGAGTGGCGCTCACCGCCCTCCAGCCAACACGTCCTTGAGACTTTCGCAAATGTACCGGAGTTCGTCATTCGTGAGCCAGGAGTGGATCGGCAACGAGAAACACCCGCGCCAGATCCGCTCGGCGTTCGGGAACGCCTCCGGGTTGAGACCATAGCGATCGCGGTAGTAGGTCATCCGGTGGATCGGCTTGTAGTGCACCGAGGTGCCCACGCCGCGCTCCGCCAGCAGCTCGATCGCGCGGTTGCGCGACACGGGCGCGCCCTCGCGCAGCACGACCGGGAACAGATGCCACGAGTGGTCCTCCGGCGGAATCTTCCCACGTGGCAGCCGCAGACAAGCCACGTCCGCCAGCTCGCGGAGATAGAACTCCGCGCAGCGTTGGCGCTCCCGCCGCAGGTGCTCCGCCCGTTCGAGCTGCGCCAACCCGATGGCAGCGTTGATGTCGGGCATGTTGTACTTGTAGCCCGGCGCCACCACATCGTACTCCCAGGACGGTTTGTCGGAAGTGAAACGCGCCCACACATCGCGATCGATGCCGTGCAGGCGCATGATCTTGCAGCGTTTGTACAACGCCTCGTCCTCGGTGGTGAGCATGCCCCCCTCGCCCGTGGTGATGGTCTTGTTCGCGTAGAAGCTGAAGCAGGTGATGTCGCCGAAGGAGCCGATCATGCGTCCGGCATGGCGAGTCGGGAACGCATGCGCCGCATCCTCGAGGATGCGCACCCCGTGCCGCTTGCACACCTCGACAATGCCGCCGCCACAGCGCGGTCCCCCGCGCTCTCCTTGCGGGCTGCCGCCACAGCGCGGTACCCCGCGCTCTCCTTGCGAGCCGCCACCTGCCCGATCCATCTCGGCCGGATGCCCGCCGAAGTGGACAACGATGAGCACCTTTGCCTCCGGGTGTCGGCGGATACCGTCCTCCACGATCTCCGGAGTGAGCAGCGCCGTCTCCTCGTCGACATCGAGCAGGATCGGATCGGCTCCGAGGTAGCGCACAACCTCGGCGGAGGCCGTGAAGGTCCAGGTGGGCACAAGCACCTTGTCGCCCGGGCCAACGCCCAGCGCCTCGAGCGCGAGGTGCAGCGCGGCCGTGCAGGAGTTGACCGCGCACGCGTACCGCGCGCCTACGGCAGCGGCGAAGCGCGTCTCGAACTCCTGCGCCTTGCCAGCCGTCGTCAGCCAGCCGCTCTCAAGGACTTCACGAACCAATTCGAGCTCGCGCCCGTCGCAGACGACGCGGGAAAACGGGATCTTCTTCATGGGTGGGAATGAAAATGATACTGAATGGATACTCCTGCGCCGTGCTATTCGATTCTGATGGCCGCACATCCCGCCTCGGCGCACACGATGGCTTCCGCAGCCGTCGCTCCCTCGGCAATTACGTGACCGCTGCGGCAGCCACTCGACGTCACGGGTGGGACATCGTCTTCGGGGCCCACGTATAATTCGGCCACGCGGACACCGGGCAGGCGCCGGGCTTCCGGCAAACCGGACACCGCAGTAATACGGCCGGGACGAGGGATCACATAGCGGATTGCAGCACCTCGGGCCGAGTGCTGCGGTGTGAGATCAGGAACTTCGCCCAAGGCCAACCGGATCGCCCCCGCCACCATGTCGACGCCAGTCGAACGCGGTACCAGTTCGGTCGTGATGAAATCACCGCCCAACCGCGCACCGATTTCCATGATCCGAGGCCCGGTAGCCCCGAGTTTGATCTCCGCATGCGCCGCCGACCAATCGATGCCCAAAGCCTTCACACCGGCGATGGCGGCACGCACCACAGCATCCCGTTCCGCAGCACACAGCGCGGTGGGCTGGCTATGCCCAGTCTCGACGAAATTCGGCGAACCCGTCGTCACCTTGTCGGTCACGGCAAGCACGCGCGGCTCGCCGTTCCAAACCAGGATTTCGACGCTGAACTCCGGTCCTTCGACAAACTCCTCGATCACCACGCCGCGATCGGCGCTGAATCCCATCGCCCGCTCGAATGCTGCAGCAACGGCTGCCTCGTCCACTCCGGTCTCAAGCTTGGTCACCCCCCGGCTGCCGCTGCTGCGCGAGGGTTTGGCAATCAGCGCGCCCGGCATGGACCGCGCCGCCGCCAACGCCTCGGCGATGGTGCCACAGCCAAAGGATCGCGGCGAAGGGGCTCCACCACGCTCGAAAGCCCGGCGCATGCGATGCTTGTTTGTGGCATCGAGCGCTACCTCCGGTCGCAGCCCCGCCCATCCCATCGCAGCATTGAGTCGACCGATCACCGGGATCGAAACCTCCGTGCAGATCTGGATCACACCATGGGCATGCTCCGCCCTCGCGATAGCCAGACAGGCATCGTAATCCGTGATGTTCGCCACCCGCGCCACGTCGGCCAGTGCGAGTCCGGGAGCCTGCGCGTCGGCATCCACGGCGACCACGTGCAAGCCCAAGCGTCGGGCCGTGACTATGGCGGGGATCTGCAATGGCCCAGCGGCCAGCACCATGATCGTTTTCATGTAGCGAGTTTTTCCAAACCGACGAGATAACGACCCAGCAACCGCTTGCCGATATTCTTCGCTCCGAGCGAATACGGCAGGGTGAGCGCCAGAATCACCATGTCGGTGCCAAGCCCAGCATGCTCCACATAGCGCACATCGAGTTCGTAGTTCTGGGCGTTGTTCAGGTCACGCCCGCCCACAACCTGGGCCAGTCCCGTGATACCCGGGAGGGCGTCGAGCCGACGCCTTTCTCGTTCGCTGTAGCGCCCCAGTTCCCATGGCACATCCGGCCGTGGACCGATCAAGGTCATGTCGCCCTTCACGATGTTCAGCAACTGCGGCAGCTCATCGAACCCGAGCCGCAGAAAAGCCCCGATAGGCGTAAGTCGGGAGTCGTTTTTCAAGGTGAGCACCTTGCCATCCGCCGCTGTGATCTGCGGCGCGTTCACCCGCATGCTGCGGAACTTGTAGAGCCGGAACACCCGACCACCACGGCCGAGACGTTCGCTCACGTACAACACGGGACCCTGCGAAGTGCATTTCACGAGCAATGCCAGCCCCAACAGCAACGGAGAAACCGCGAGCAGACCGATTGTGGAGACAATCCACTCCCAAGCCTGTTTGAAATGGCGCGGGCTCATCCTTGCGGCTCCCCTGCTCGAGATGGCTTCTGCGAAGCCATTGTCTCGAAAAGCTCTAGCCAGCGTTCCGCGAGCCGCACCACATCGTAGTACTCGCGCGCAGCCAAGGCCGCGGCCGTCTGGCGTCGGGCCAAGTCGGCACCACCGCAAGCCACCGCTTCGAATCCACGCCTTAGCATCGCGACATCCCCCGGCTCGGCCAACCAGCCACAATCGTGGCGGCCGATCACATCGGCCAAATCCGAGGCGATTGGCGTAACCGCCACGATCGCCTGGCCGGACGCCATCGCACTGAAGGTCTTGCTCGGGAAAGCCACGCGTTCGGCGCCGTTCTTGAAAAGAACCAAACCGGCATCGGCCTGCTGCATCACCCGCGCCCAGTCGTCGCGAGCCAACGGTCCGCCAAAAGCGACGCGCGCCCGTGTCTCCTCGGGCCATCCCGAGGCGAAGCTCTTGAAGCGCTCGTAGTTGGCCCCGTTGGCATGAAAAGCCAACCGCACTCCCGCCGGCAACCCGGTGCGCAGCAGCGCGACAAGCGTTTCGTAATCGTGCAAGTGTCCGAAGTTGCCCACGTACACCACCAAACGCTCCGCCCCAGCCGGTGCCCCCCGCTCCCGGTCAAGGTGCCCGGCATCGGTACCCACGGGAATCACCGCAGTATGTGGACAGGGGCCGTAGGCCGCGTCGGCATAGGCGCGAAGGCGCTCCCCCGGGAACACCGTCAAGTCGCAACGACGCATGCCAAGGCTCACCACCCAGCCAATGAGCCGGGTCGGCAACGCACGCGGCCCGAGCTTGCCCGCGACCACTAGCGCGTCGGGGTAGAGGTCGTAGAGCATCTGGCAGACGCGGTCGGCGCGCCGCTTCATAAGCCCCGCGACCGCCGGCAAAATGAACGGCGTGCTCGTGACGACCAGCGTGCGCTCCGTGCCACCGACACCCACCAACAGACGCCAGCTCACGCGCAACGGGAACACCAGATTGATGCGCACGCGCATCCAGAGGCGTCCGATCACGCCGCGCGCATTGCGGTAGGTTTGCTCGGTCATCTCGGACCAGATCGCAACCGTCCACCCCTGGGCCCGCCATGTCGCGAACATGCAGGAAAACAACGACTGGTCCTCGACAGCACCCACAAAAAAGAGCCGGGGAGCCCCCTGGCCAGTCTGTAACTTCGTCTGATTCATCGTTGGGCCGGCCTAGCGCCGATATCGGCTGCCATCACCATCCAGTGGCTACCGGCACCGCGAGCACGAAACCCGAGTTTCTCGTAACAACGGATCGCCGCCACATTCTCGCGGTCGACACGCAGGAACACCGTGTAGAAGCCTCGCGCTGCGGCCTCCTCAAGCAAACGGCCGCACAGGAGTGCACCGAGCCCTCGTCCACGTTGCGTTGCCGCCACGACCAACGGACGCAGTTCACAACCTACCGGCGTGGATATTGTTGTACCATCTTCGCCCGTATCATTTTTCCTGCGCCGCCGGCGCAGGCAGGCACATGTCCGGTTCCATCCGAACTCGACGCTCATCCAGAAGACAAACCGCAGCGGAAATCGCCGCAGGGCGGTCCAGAGGATCCGGCGGCGATCCCATACCCCTACCACGAACCCCACAACCTGCCCCTGATCGCAGGCCACGAAACCCATTCCTCCGTTCTTCGGCGCGACACAGGCATAGTACATCTCCAGCAAAGCCCGCCCCGCCCGTGCCCCCATCGGCGACGGCAGCCCCGACATATGCAACCGCGCGACCTCGAGAGCATCACACCGCGTCATAGGCTGAATCGGAGGTAAATTCCCCGTCGTATTCATGAACCATCGTCACCCACGAGTACGACGAGTAGACACCGCCTCACGGGCCAAAGCCCGCAAACGCGTCTGGAACAGCTCAAATGGAAGCTCGCGACACACCCAGTCACGAGCTTCCCGCCCCAAGTCAGAGCGCGCACCGACCGCCGCTGTGGCAAACTCCCGGATCGCCCCTACCGCAGTTTCCGGCCGGTCGTCCGCCAAGAACCAACCGCAACGCACCCCGCTGAGTTCGCCGATCAGATCGTTGCCCGGAGATAGGATCACAGGCAGCTTCGCCGACATCGCCTCCGCCGCCGAATGTCCGAAGTTCTCCCGAATCGAAAGCGATAGAAAACCATCGGAAGCGAGCAGAAGCTCATCTTTGCGTTTGCCGAATACGGGGCCGAGCACGTGCAAACCGCGAAAACCGAGAGACGCCGCACGCGCCACACACTCCTGGCGTGATACACCCTCCTCAGGGCCAACTATCAACAAACGCAGGTTCGGAACCTGCACCCGCGCCACGGCGTCGATCGTCTCAAGCGGACGCTTCATCGGGTGGACACGCCCTAGGTAGATCAGCACCACGTCGCCCGCACCAATGCCCAACTCGGCACGAATTCGAGTCCGCACCTCGGCTTGATCTTCAATCCCGATCGGCTCGACCGGCCAGTTGACTACCCGGGCATTAGGACCGCTATAGATCGCCGACGCTTTCTCCATCTCGCGGCGCGTAGAAAAGATCACATGGGAAGCCCCGCGCAAGTGCCGTAGGCCGTAAGCCGCCAGAAACAGTTTCTTCCGAAAAACCCGATAGGAATAGACATAGGGGTCCAGAATGCCATGCGGGATCACCCAATATGGCAGGTTCCGGCGCCGAATCCAATGGCGCACCCATACCACCGGATAGCCGAACAACCCATGCGTAGTGACAAGGTCGCAGGAGGCCGCAAGCGCATCGGCCTCGCGCCGCGCATTTTTGGGTGCCCAGAACAGTTTCCGTCCAAGCACATTGTTGGCCGTCCGCAGATGGACGGCTCCATCCACCGCGCTGCCCTCGGCATCGAGCCGAGCGCCGTCGGTGAACGAGACAACTCCGGCATCCAGCGCACGGCGGAAGCGTTCTATTGTCTTCACCGCGCCACCTGAGGAGGGAACCATACCAGCCCCGGTCAAAAGCGTTCGAATAGTCACATTACTTCCGTGTACCATGCTCATGAACAATGGAGTCCCTCAACGAATGCGCGCACAAGGTCCGGAGCGATAGTCCGGTACAGCCGACTGGCCAAGCAGGCCATGACAGAGGGTAACCAACCGCTGCGCGCCGATCTCTGGGCTCCATAGCGTTCTCATCGTCTCGCTAGCGGCCTGCCCAAGCCGGAGCCGCAACTCCGGGTCGCGAATCAACCGCTCCAAAGTCTCTGCCAGTGCGGGCACGTCACCCGAATTGAAAAGCATTCCATTCCGCCCGTGTTCGAGCAGGACGCACGACGCGCCAGCCTGCCGGGAAGCTACGACAGCACACCCCTCCGCCATTGCTTCGTTTATTACAACGCCCCAACCCTCCGTTTCGGAACTCGGAAGCACATAGATTCCGGAGCGCCGCATCCGAGTTCTCACCTCAGCTGCCGGAATCGCACCCTCAAACGAGACGGCGTGCTCCAAGCCTTCACGCCGAACTTGCTCCCGCAATCGCGGGAGCTCGGGACCATGCCCAATCAGATCTAGAGAACAACGAACCCCTGACCGCGCCAAGACCGCGACGGCTTGGACCAGAGTATCCACCCTCTTCCAGTCCAGCATCCGCCCCGCCCACAATATTCGCACTTCATCGCCTGAAAGCGCGGGCACAATATTGCTCGGTCCAGCGGCGAAGTAGCCCCAGTTCCAAACCCGGGAGGGGAAGGCTCCGATAAAGGCCATGTCCGCTGCTGCGTAATGGCCCATGGGAAGCAGGTGCATCATGGAACGGCGCGAGATCCGGCGCATCCGCAAGGCGCGTCGTGCGAACTGAGGTGCCAACAGCCGGGTCCGGCCCGCATACCTGCCCAAAATCGACCTAAGCAGACCTTGGGGCACCCATCTCGAAGCTCCGCCTGTGAACCCGGTGCGCAACCACCGCTCTCCCATATAGAACGTAAGCGAACCAGCAGACGTTCGCCTTTCTATGCGATCAAGGTCAAGGACCCCGCATATAACCACATCAGCATCTGACCACCAACGATCATACTCGGCCAACGCGTCCGCGCCTTCAAATGGAAGAATCACCCACGGAAGAGCCCTTGCTGACTCGGCCGACCACCCCATCGCGACCCGGTCGGCGCGCATCGGAGAAGTCGCGGCAAAACGAACACTATCGCCCCCCAAGGCTCCTACGAGGCCATTACCAAACGACAACTGGTAATGGTTCGCCAGATTGGTCACATATAATACATCAATTGGCATATCCTTCGCGCTCATAACTTTTCCCGACGCTGAAACAGTCGCTCAATTCGCCCCCCAACAATGGCGGGAGTCCAACACCTCCGGGACAAGGTGAGTGCGGCCTCCCCCAGCTTGGCTATCTCACTGGGCAAAATATCCCTCAATACATTTGCTAGTTCTGCCCCGGAATACGAATTCAGCAGGATACATACCCCCTTGGGGAGAAGCGGGAAGTCACCAACTGGTGTAATAACAGTTGCTCGCCCGTAGCTCAGATACTCATACCCCTTCGATGGAGTCTTGAAAGCAGAGTGTCGTCCATTCGGGTCCTGCAGCGCCACACAAATATGTGCATTCATTAGCAGCTCTTCGTACCTCTCACCGCTAACAAAACCGTGAAACTCCACCTGTTTGAGCCCCCGTTCCCGCGCATTCGCGCATGCCCACGTGTACTGCTGACCAGTCCCACAGACATCGACTCGTACCGAGATACCGTCGGGCCTTGGATTCCTTTCGAGATTCTCAACGGCATCAAGTAAGAGGTTTATCCCGTGCTCATACTCCACCTTACCCGAGTACAAAACTCGAATCTCGTCGACCGGCAGAGTCGCGGGAGTCCGATCATGAGGAATATTCAGGCATCCCGTAACCACCTCGATATCCTTGCTCCCAACAATTGGGCGAAACCGTTCGGTCGGAATGATCACCGAATCAGCTAGGGCCAAGGCCATCTTCATGCAGGCCCAAGTCACCGTCTGGTGCAGTGCCCTCGTCTCCGATTTCCTCACCCAGTCACACACTCGAATCTGTGAAACGTCTTCAAGATCGAGTACAATTGGAACCCCACCTCGAATCTTCGCGACCAATGCAGCAGCAACTTGAGCTGGATAGAAGCAGTACAATACAACTGCCGTAACATTTCGCTTACGAAACAGCCCAAACATCTGCCACGCGACAAAGATTGGCTCGAGGATTACATTCAACAAGAATGCCGAAACCGCAGTCGCATGCACGATTGCTACATTCCTGCGCTCCACAGTTCGGCGGCACACGCCGCCCCCCCCACCCTTCATCCGCAGCGCCGTGCTGGTAGAGAGCACGATCACCCTACGCCCAACCGAACCTATCGCCTCGGAGATCCGACTCATCCGGTTCACTCCTGCGGGGTTCCAAGATGGGAGGCCGCGGAGCACTTTGATCCGAGGCGTCACGAAATTGCCTACGTAGACTACTGTCGCTCTCTCTTCCATCAGGAAATCATTAATTCGTTTATATACTATATTGCCGAAACCCAACTTAACCACATGCTCACGGGTTCAGCATCATTCTCACCACACGAGCGGGATTTCCGGCAACAACCGCATTTGCGGGCACGTCTTTCGTCACCACTGCTCCCGCGCCTACCACGGAGTTCCGCCCAATTCGAACTCCCTTCAATATGATCGCTCGCGCACCAATAAACACGTCGTCCTCGATCACCACTGGCCTACCGATAGGAGCCCCGCCCCGCGCCCGTACCGACGGCTCCACAGGATGCGCATCAGAGTCCGTGATCAGGCAACCAGATCCCAGCAAGACTCTATCTCCAATCACGACCGAGACCATCGCCGAGATTGTACAACCTGAAGCACCAACATCGTCACCAATCCGGATCATACTGCGGCGGCCTCCAGCATTGATCACCACCGGCTGAAACACGCCCAACGAATTCCCGAACGGGAGGCTGCACGCGACAAACCGCCGGCCGATTTCGACAACCGCAGTTCTGTGCCGCCGAAAATGGGGTGTGCCAAGAAGCTTCCAGTCCCACTTCCAACCAACACCGGAAAGTACGCAATATGCGCAATAGTACGGTTTCAGGAGCCAATGCATCCTCAACCGCATCTGCCGACCAATCCATACCAGGTTTCCTAGAGCGTTCTTCATGTTTACCGGTTAGGCTGCCATTGATGCTCGATAAGGCGATCCGACCGTTCCGTAAATAGCATCCAGACACCCACAACATAAGCGCAATTGTGCGAGAAGTCTCCTCCAATCCAACTGAAACTCATATTCAGCGCAGCATAGAGCGCGAACCCGATCACCAGCGCGCCCAAGGAACCTTCGAGCAAATAGGCGCGCACCAGCCGCCCATTCAAGAACCCGAGAACCCCCAGAAACAGCACTCCGCCGACACAACCAAACATGGGTAGCAGAAAACCGAAAACCGAGGGCCAAGCAACGGGGAAAAGCCGGAGACCGTTTTGATAGCTCCACAAGTTCCCCAACCTAAGCGCCTCCTCCTGATAATTGGGATCGAATCGCCGGATCTGGTCACCAAAGCGCCCACCGAGGAGAAAGGCCGGCCTGAAGGCCAGATAATCCGCATTCTGCATCCAAACATCGATGTACTCGAAACCGTGGGTCCCGTAACTCTCCATGCTTACGACCGATGCGGCCAGTTTTGGATTATCGATCACCCCGAGAACACCATATCGGTCACCTCCCGAAGCGCTACTGACGACACTTTTGTTCCAAGCCTCACTGGATCGGTTACCAGCAATAAACACGATGTACACCGACGCCATCAGGGCGAATGCGAGGATCATATTTCTCAAGCCGAACACCCTCTTCTCGAACAGGACATCCCGAATTCGATCTCCCTTCACGAAGAAAGCGTAATAAAGAAGATAACTGAAGACCCAAAAGAACTGCCCCCGATTGACACTAAGGAAGGAGTTTACAAGCAGCAAGCCGAGCACTCCGGCTGCCAGTAGGCTAACCATCAAAGGGACCCGTATTCTCGACCCGATCGCTCGGAAATAGCATGCCAAAGCGATATACATCGCCATGCTTGGAATGACCGAAACCGTCGTCAGCAGGGAGGTCTGCCCCATGTACTCCCGTGCGATCTCGGTTTCCTCAAGCGTCCGCGTGAAGCTCCCGGCCCCGCTGACGAGCTTGTCGACAACCGCAATCCCGCCGCCCAGTAGCGCAACCGGCAAGAGAACCGTCGCATACCTTCTCGCCCTCCGATCGGTGAGCTGCGCGCGGTTCGGGTCATGACGAACGCGCACATTCACAACTCCACAAGTCGCAATATGGTAGCCAATAATAAACACAAGAAAACCTGTTATAAAATAGAAATAGGTATTTAGATGAAGTGGTTGCCGAATCACGATTCCGATATGGTATACAGCAAAAAAGAAGATCCAGTATGCGATAAACGGCAGAACAGGGAACCATACCCGAAACCTATGCGTTTGCATCTGTTCAGGTCTTTTATTGGCGCGGAGCCCTATCATTCTAGTCATTGACTGCATATTCATTCCCCGAGCCATGCATTGCGACACGCGTCGCCATCTCTGCGCTCAATGCCCCATCCCCCGCACCCGCATCAGCAGAGCCCTTAGCGACAAAACAGCCGCCCGCACTTCCACGCGAAATTGAGCACAGAGTGCGAACTCCGACACCACAAAACAGGACACCCCCATAAGAGCCTTTGCAACAAGTCCGGCATACCCATGGTACGGCAGACGAAGCCAGATCAATACGACGATGACCAAGGCGGTCGAGACCAGCGCGGGAATGAAGACGCTGATCAACTGCCTCAACTCCGCCCTCGAGAAACCATAGCGATGCACAAGCATCCAAGGATAGTAGCAGCCCTGCGCAAGCACCACCGACACCCCCATAGAGAGTGGAACCGCAATTAGTCCCAGCGAGGGGAGCAGTGTGGCCAAGACAACTAGAAAGATACCTGCTTGTACGAAGGAAACAATGCTCGCGCGCTTCAGCTCATCAGCTGCAATCGCAATATTGAATAGGATCTGCCCTAATATCTCGACGGAGAACGCAAGAGCTAGTGCGGTGTTGAGCGCGATCCCTCCAAAATACCCACGTCCGACCCAGACCTCTACGAATTCTCCATTGAGACCAACCAACAGGCCCACTAACAACCCGATCGCCCAAGTCTCGATTGCAAGAAACCGAGCAACAATACGACGGCCTTTTTCGCCATTCCGTTGGTCGGCCAACAAATGCGTAAGTGGTGCTTGTAGCGCGACAGCCGGGCGCTGAACCAAGGGTCTTGCCACATCGCAAGCCGTGCGCGTAAACTTCAATACCGCAACCGACGCGGGGCCAAGCATCCAGTTAACCACAACTAAGTCCATATAATAAACACCGATAGTTCCGACACGTAGGAGTGCCGAGAACGATAGATCACCAGTGAGGGAAGTCAGACCACGACGGCTAAATTCTACGCGGATGCCTTCCTGGCGAAACAGAACGAACATAAGCACGAGCTGCCCGGCGGCCATAAATGCACCGGATATAAATAGACCTACTCCTAGAGAAGACACCCCACACCCCAAAATTAGTAGGATATAAATGAAGGGAATCCGGATCGCCTGGAAAACAACCGAGATAAGGCCTGTGGCTAGGCTATTTTGGAGCCCTTGGTTAATGGCTGCGACTGCAAATGAAAAGAGGGCTAGCGCGGTACCGAGACCGGCCCATATGAATGCAACTGATAATTCCCTTGCATGCTCCAAGTTGGTGATTTTGAGCACGGACGGAAGCAGTGAAGCAAACAACAGGACAGCCACGGCAAATAGGACGGATATTGCCACATTTATGATCAAGCCCGACCCAGTTACCCGATTTAGATCCTCTATTTTTCGCGCCCCAAATGCTGCAGCTACCTTTTGCTGAACAACGATTGCCAAACCAGGATCGACAACAGAAATCCAGCTTAGGATATTTCCGGATGCGAGCCACAAACTGAAGAGTAGCGGATCAATGTACTCCAAGTAAATCGGTACGAGTATGACCCCTGATATGATCGGAATTGTGATTCCAACAAAGAGGAATACGACATTCCAAATCGCTGTCCTGCGGCGGCTATTGGTTGGGGCGAGCGGAGCGGTCATCGAGAATCAAATTATAAAGGGGGATTGAAGAGGTCATGCACGCACTCCACCCCTCCCTCGGTCGACCGTCCGCTGGCCTCTGCCATCCGCCCGCCGATCGCCTTCTCCATCGACACTCCATCGCGGATGTCGGCTTCGATGAGCGCGAAGCGCGGGTTCTTACGGGCTTCGGCAAGGTTACGCTCCTTCACCTCGCGGGAGGAGAATGGACCTAAGTTATCCAGGCCAACCACCGTGTGCCCATCGGCGAGAATCCGGTCAGTCAGGCTGGAGCCTGATAAACCGGCGGCGCCGGTGACGAGAAGATACACAGGGATAATTGGGACTATTTACTTGAGCTTGCTCCCAGCAAAATGCCGGTGGCTGTGGGAACCACCGGCAGGATGAAACACGGCGGCGCGACGTGCGCGCCCCGCGGCTATCAGCTCGCCTTCGGCGTGACGGCAGGAGTCGTGTCGTCCTCCCCGCCGTCCCGACGCTTGCGATGCTCCGACCGGCGCGTGCCGCCGGCCTTCTCGTACTCGTCGCTGTCCGGGCCGTACTTCGTAGCGACGCGGGCCAGCATCCGGCGCGAACGATCCGCAAGGGCGCGTTCAGCGACCTTGAGCTTGTTCGACGCCTCGTCGACCTGCGACAGCAACTTGTTGTAGTTGGCCACCGCATCCCGGGCCGTCGTCAGCGCCGTCTTGTACAGCGCCAGCGTCAGGTCCGTCGAGATGGAGAGGTTTTGCGTGCCGCAAACACATTAGGCGATTTCAGTACCAATCGGCGTCTGTCGCGGAGTCAGGAAAGTCTTCACCAGCTTCCCGTGCCCACAGATCGTGACGCCGCTCAACCGTTTATACCATGAGCCCGTCGGTACGGTCGGGTTGGTGTCGATCCAGTGAAGCACTTGGTGCAAGTCCGCCAACGCCACCTCGCGCTCCCTCACCCGGTCGAGGAGATGCCCCAAAAGAGCCCGCGGCAGATCACTGCGCTGAATCTTGGGCATGGCCGGCGCCGACCGAGCTTCCGTAGAAGCCATCGAGGAAGGCTTCCTTCATACGTTCGGCCTCGTCCTTCGTGGGCGCGTCCACCATCTGTTTGGCGATCGCATCGAGCCGGGCAACCGGCAGGGCCTCGACCGTGAGACTGAGCTTCAAACCGAGCGCTTGGGCTGCTTTGGTCATGGTCTTGAGAGTTACGGCGGTGTTTCGAGCATCGAGCAGCCGCTTCACCGAGTTACGCCCCGTCTTGGTCTTTCGTGCGAAGGTGGCGATCGTCACGTTATCCTCGGTCATCTTCCGACGGAGCGCGGCGGAGAGGTCTTTCTTAAGCTGAAGCGCAGCAGTGGCACTCATGCGTGCACCATGGTCCTTTTTTGGCCCACTGTCAATGAGCACACCTCGAGATTGGGATCGATCAAGGGCCGAAGGGGTCGCCTTAACTCTCAAAAGATGTACTGGTGGTCGTTGCTTTCAACGGCACTACAAGAGCGACTCACCAGGGACGGTTCGCACATGGATCGCCGACTCCTACCCTTCATTCCCTTCGTTACCTTCTGTCGCAATTCCAGATGCCGGGTCCGCGCCCCGGCCAACAGCGATCCTGATTCCCTGATTTCCACATCACGCAAATCCCTTCGGGTTCTGTGACTGCCATTTTCACTCGGCCGTGGACCACGGCCCGCCTCGCCATGACAGCTGCGTACGTCGCGGCGTTTCCGTGGGTACGCCGCTGATCGGAACGCAGCGAACTTTTGCGGCAAAAAGCGAGAGAGTGTGGGCGCTGGCATCACTCGTATCCCCTCGGATTCGTACTCTGCCATTTCCAAGCATCCGCGCACATCGCGGCGAGATCGCGCTTCGTCGACCAGTTGAGCAGCGCCTTGGCCTTTTGGGGATTGGCGAGGCTCACCGCCACATCACCCGGACGCCGCGCCACGATCTTGTAGGGCACCGGGCGGCCGGAGGCGGCCGCGAAGGCGTTGACGACGTCCAGGACGCTGTAGCCGCGCCCCGTGCCGAGATTGATCGCCTCGGCACCCTGAAGACGGTCGAGCGCACCAACCGCGGCGACATGGCCCTCCGCCAGATCGCACACATGGATGTAGTCGCGCACGCCCGTGCCGTCGGGCGTGGGATAATCGTTTCCGTACACGGAGAGCTGCGGGAGCGTGCCCACCGCCACGCGGGCGACGTAGGGCATGAGATTGTTCGGAATCCCCTGCGGCGCCTCGCCGATCCGGCCGGAGGGATGTGCGCCAACCGGGTTGAAGTACCGCAGCAGCGCGATCTTCCACGTCGGGTCCGCCTTCGCCACATCCCGCAGGATCTCCTCGGCGAAGAGCTTCGTGCGCCCGTACGGGTTCGTGGCCTCCAAGGGTGCATCCTCCGCGAACGGTGGCTCCGAGGCGCTCCCGTAAACGGTGGCCGAGGAGCTGAACACCAGCCGGTGGCACCCTGCCCCACGCATCACCTCGAGGAGCGTCGTGAGCGAGCCGAGGTTGTTCGCATAGTATTCGAGCGGCTTGCCGACCGACTCGCCCACCGCCTTGAGCGCGGCGAAATGGATCACGGCATCGATCCGGTGCCGGCGAAAGAGCGCCTCCAATGCCGCACGATCGCGGCAATCCGCCTGTTCGACCATGAAGTCCCGTCCGGCAAGCTCCCGCACCCGCCGCAGCGATTCCGGCGAGCTGTTGCAATAGTTGTCGGCGGCCACGACCTCGTAGCCGGCCTCAAGCAAGGCGAGGATGGTATGGCTGCCAATATAGCCGGCTCCACCGGTGACGAGAATAGAGGTTTTGCGTGCCGCAAAACCTGAGGGCGCAGGCTGCTGCGCCCCGCGGGGGTTCGAATTAGTGCGCATTAGTGTGGATTAGTGGTTCCCTTTCCGGGGACGCCCGCTGCTGCTCCGCGCCTCTGCGTCTGCGCGTGAGATATTCCGGCGTAGGTCGTCCTTCCGAGTCGCCTGCATATAGGCCAGACCGAAAGGGTAATTACGACATCTTTGCGGTCCACCTTCGGTTCTATCCGGATTAGCGCCGATCAGCGTCCATCAGCGGTTTCGTATTCCGGGCTGAGAGCAGAGTCGGCCGGTTGCCTATCTCGCTACTGCTTCGCCCTGAATTCCACTCCGGGCTTGCCGGCAAAATGGGCATCCTGGGTCCAAAGCGTCGCTCCGGCCTGCCGCGCAACGGCAAGGACAATGCTGTCGGCAAACGCGAGATTCTCCTCGAGTCCGAGTTTGGCCGCTTCCAACGCGAGGCTGGCATCGAGTCCGACCACTTCGCCTTGCTGCATCGCGGCCACGGCTTGGAACGCGGCATCCTCTCCGCTCTCCCGCAACAGAACTTTGAAAACCTCATAGAGGCAGACAACCGGGACAACCAACGAACCGGTATCTTCGATGGCAGGCGCGAAATACTCCGCAGTGGGCTCGTCCGCGAAGTAGGCCAGCCAAGCCGAGGAATCGATGACGTTCAGACTCATGCCCGATCCGGCTCACGCACAAAACGAGTGTCGATCCCGCGAACCATCCCGCGCAGCGAGCGAGCCCCCCGTACTGGGACAAGTTCGATCCGATCACGGAAGGAGATGACGTGCATCTTCTCCCCACTCCGCAGCGCAAGCTGCTCCCTTATCTCTTGCGGGATAACAACCTGGAATTTTGGTGAGACAGTGACGGTGTTCATGCGTATTACGGTAGCACGATCGATCGTCGCGTCAACGAACCACCGCTGCGCTCATCAGGCGAGGCGGGGCGACTGATGTTGGGTCGGCTGACGCATCTCTCGCTATGACGTTCCGTCATGGCTGGCAAGGCGGGTCGCGTTCCGATTGGTACGCGACCGAGCAGGCGAGGCGGGTCGCAACCAATCTCTCGCTTCCTGCTTCGCACGAAGCTGGCGAGGCGTGCCGCGGCCCAGGCGCCGCGGCAGGCTGCGCCCCGTCACTTCCCGTGGAGGTGACTGCGTTGGCGATGGTATGGGCCTGGTCCAAACCGGAAGGCGGAGGGCGGAGAACGGATCGTGAAGGTTGCCCTTCAGTCTCTGTGCTCTGTCGTCAGTCTTCTAGCTCCGGTCCCCTAACTTCTGCATTCTGTCCTCAGTCGTCTGTCGTCTGTTCTCAATCAGTAGCGAGTAGCGGGCCTATAGCTGCGGAGGTCGTGGGTGATGGGGATCGGTTATGGGTGCGGCAATCCTCTGCGCTTCTATCTCCTAACTTCTAGCATCTCTATTCTGCCTTCGTTCTCTTCGTTACCTTCTGTCGTCCGTCGTCTGTCCTCTGTCCTCTGTCGTCTGTCCTCTATCGTCTGTCGTCCGTCCTCTGTCGTCCGGATCGCCTGCAAGCAGGCTCCTACCTTCCGTTCTCTGTGCTCTCTGTGGTTAATTCTTCCGTAGTCAGTAGCGAGTGGTGAGTAGCGAGTAGCGGGCATATATACTATCAGCTTGTTACCTGTTACCTGTCACAGGTTTGGCGTCGTCTGTCTTCTGTCTTCAGTCGTCCGTCGTCTTTGTCACTTGGCCTCCTTGTTACCTGCTACTCTGACTCCTTCCGGCCGCTTCCGCGGCCCAGGAACAGCTGCAGCAGCGGGAGCGCGTGCAGCGCCTTGCGGTGCCAGGTGCGCAGACTGCCGATGCGTTCCACCAAAAACTCCCGATCGGCCGCCGCTTCACCGATCAACCGCTCATCCAGGGCATCCAGCCGTCGCGCTCCGGCCTCCAGCGGCTCTTGGAAACGGTGTTTGAGCACGCCGCCCAGCAGCTTGCGCAGCTCCGTCTCGGCCACGAACACCTCGCGACGCCCCTCCGGATCGTCGACCAAGCGGATGGCCCCCAGTTCGCGCAGGAAACGCAAGCCCTGGCTCACCGAGCCGTTGCTGATATCCAGCAACGTGACCACATCGGCAAAGGCGAGCGGACGCGGCGAGCTGTAGATCGCACCGTAGATCTGCCCGACCGAACGCGGCAGACCGAGTTGCTGGACGGTATCGGCGCACAGCTCGACGATTTCCCTCCGCACAGGCGTGAGCGCGCCTTCGGCCATACCTGGCTCGACAGTATTGCTCACGGCCGGCGCAAGACCGGCGGCTTGACGTGTGGAGGGCACCTGTATCCGAGCTTCGCGAAGCGCCCAGGCTGTTCAAGCCATTTTGAACAAGAATGGCTGAAGGGAGACAGCGTGACGATCGATTCGTCGAGAGGGAAGAGCCCAACCGTCTGCAGCGGGGTTGCTGTACTGCAAACGAACAAAGGCCCGGTGGCGCCGCAGAAGCGGCTTTTCTGCTCTTGGAAGTTCGCACAAGGTGCACACCACAGACATGCCCTACTCCCACACGCTCGAGGAGCGCATCCTCCATTTTCGCTGGTACGGAATCATCCCCCGGGAGGATCTGCAGACCTTCGGGAAAAACATGCCCGGACTGGTCGCCCAGCTCGGGTTCAATCCCGACATCCTGCATACTTTCGAGGAGTTGGAGGGGCACAAATTCCAACCGCTGGTGGTGTACATGTTCTCGCTGCTGCGCAAACGGGCGCAAATCCCCCAGCCCACCAAATCCGCCGCCGTCGCCACCAGGCCCGAGACGCGTTCGCTGGCCCGCCTCTTCAAGGCGTGCAACCCCAGCCCCAATCTCACCATCGAGGTCTTCGACTCCATCGAGGCCGCGCGTGCGTGGCTTCAGAAAGCGTGAACCCAACCCGGCAGAGCCGGACCAAAGTAGCGAGTAGCGGGTAGCAAGTAGCGAGCAGGGCGTCTTTCATACGCCTCTGTGACCTGTCGGAGCTGCTATTTCTAGGGGTAAACGCTCCGTTTCGTTGGTTGGGCTTTGGTGATCGATTTGGAGGGCTGTGCTTTGCCGCAGCCATGGCCGTGCATCACGACAACGACTAGAAAACGAAGGCCTTGGCGGCCTTCGCCACAGATGGGCACGCGGGATCGCTAAACAGAAACGGCGGCCACAGGTCGTGGCCGCCGTCGGGAGAAAACGATAACGCGGAACCCGCTCAGTCCTAGAGCAGGGACTTGCCGGTCATCTCGGCCGGCTGCGGCATCTTCATGAGCTTGAGCAGCGTGGGGGCGATGTCGGCAAGGCGACCGCCTTCGCGCAGCTTGGTCTTCGCATTGAGCCCCTCGCCCACCACGAACACCTCGACGAGGTTGGTCGTGTGCGAGGTGAACGGGCTGTTGAGCTCCGTATCCCAGAGCTGCTCGGAGTTGCCGTGGTCGGCGCAGATGACGGCCGAACCGCCCATCTTCAGGACCGCCTCGACGAGCACGCCGACGCCGAGATCGGTGGCCTCGCACGCGCGGGTGGCCGCCGGGATCGAGCCGGTGTGGCCGACCATGTCGGGATTGGCATAGTTGACGACGATGAGGTCGTACTTGCCGGAGAGGATCGCGTCGCGGCAATTCACCGTCACGCTGGCCGACGACATGTCGGGCGCGAGGTCGTAGGTGGAGACCTTCGGGCTGGCCACCAACACACGATCTTCGCCCGGGAACGGCTCCTCGCGGTAGTCGTTGAAGAAGAAGGTGACGTGGGCGTACTTCTCCGTCTCCGCGGTACGGAACTGCGTCTTGCCGTGCTTGGCGAGCCAGTCGCCGAGGATGTTCTCCATCTTGGCGGGCTTCTTGAGGATGGTCTCGATCGGCAGCCCCTTCTGGTACTCGGTGAGGCCGGCGAAGAAGAGATCGATCTTCTTGCCGCGCTCGAATTCCTTGAAGTCGTCTTGGGCAAACGCGCGGCTGATCTCGCGCGGGCGGTCGCCGCGGAAGTTGAAGAAGATCACGGCATCGCCGTCGGCGAACGTGGCCAGCGGCTTGCCATCGGCGCCCACGACCCAGGTCGGCGGGACGAACTCGTCGCCCTTCTGGCTGTCGCTGGCGGGCTTGTCGTAGTAGTTCTGCACCGCCTGCTCGGCATTGGGCGCGGTGGCCTCGGCCTTCTGTCCGGCGAGCATCGCGTAGGCCTTCGAGACGCGGTCCCAGCGGTTGTCGCGATCCATCGCCCAGAAGCGTCCGCAAACGCTGGCGACCTGACCGACGCCGATCTTCGCCATCTCGGCCTCGATCTGGTGGATGAAACCGCGGCCGCTCTGAGGCGGGGTGTCGCGTCCGTCCATGAACGCGTGGAGGAAGACGTTCTTCGTGACGCCGGCTTTCTTGGCCAGCGCGAGGAAGCCGTAGAGATGCTCGAGCATGGAGTGCACGCCGGCATCGGAGCACAGGCCCATGAAGTGGAGCTTGGAGCCGCGCTCCTTCACGCGCTTGAGCGCGGCCAGCCAGACCTCGTTGCGCTCGATCTCGCCGTTGTCGATGGCCTTGGAGATGCGAACGATCTCCTGGTCTACGATGCGGCCAGCGCCGATATTCTGGTGGCCGACCTCGCTGTTGCCCATCACGCCCGCGGGCACACCGACATCGAGGCCGCTGGCCGCGACGAGGGTGCAGGGGAAATTCGCGTGGAGCCAATCGTCGCACGGCTTGCGGGCGAGCTTCACGGCGTTGTACTTGTCCTGCTCGGGGTGAGGATTGAATCCCCAACCGTCGCGGACAACGAGGAGCACGGGCTTCTTGCGAGTACTGGGCATGGTAGAAGGAGGAGGTTGCAGACGTTGGACTAAACCTGCGCAGCAAACCGGTCGTTGCCTTCCGGCGGAAGGAAAAAAACAACCATCGCCCCACCCTGTTTGCCCGACGTCGCTCCCATAAACCTAAATTCCACAGACGACAGAATGTAACGAAGGAAACAAAGGTACTGCGGACCAAGGGAGATCATTGCCCGCACGCCCAAGGAATTCCCCTTTACCTGCCAGGTGAAGACCGTAGCCACGGATTTGGACATCCAACTCGTTCGCACTTCGTTCCCTTTGTTGCCTTCTGTCGGTCCTCACTGCGCCTTTCAGGTTCAGGCGTTTCCTTACGTCTTCGGGAAAAGTCAGGGCCACACGTCTTCGGATCGACGACAGCGCGCGCGCACCGGCAGCCTCGAACAAAGAACGAGAGCCAGGTCGACGACCTGGCTCTCGGTAAGCGGGACTGCAGGATACGGAGCTGCGCCTTACTTCGCCGACGCGACGTCGGGATCGGGCTGGCCCATCGCCTTGCGCAACTGGGCCACCGCAGCGTTGTAGGCGTAGAGCGACTGCACCTTGTTGTTGCCGGCCTCCGTGAGCGCGACCTGCGCCTGGAGCACATCGAGCTGAGTGGCAGCGCCGACATCGAGCCGGGCGCGGGAGAGGCGGAGCGCCTCGGTGGCCTGCTCGACGACCTTGCTGGAGGCGGCGACGAGTTCCACGGCCTGCTGCCAGGAGGCGAAGGCGCGGCGGACCTCGACGTCGATCGCGAGCTCTTGCTCCTGCAGCGAGAGGCGAGCCTGCGTAGCCTGCGACCTGGCGCTGCGGACCTTGCCGGCAGTGGCGCGGCCATCGAAGACCGCCCACGACGACTGCGCGCCAAGGAACCAACCATCGCGGCTGCTCTCGCCCAAGTGCGGCGTCGAACGCGTGCCGACAATTTCCCACCCCGCCCCCACCCCGACCTTCGGGAGATATCCGGCGCGGGCAACGGTCACGTTGGCATCGGCGATGGAGACGCCCTTGGCGAGAGCTTGGAGCTCGGCGCGGTTGCGGCGCGCGGAGTCGAGCGCCGGCTCGAGGGCAAACTGCTCGCTGCCGAAGGCGAGTTCGCCGAGGAACTCGGGGACTTTCTGGAGATTCTCGCCTGCGCGGTTGGTGAAGCCTAGGAGCTGGCGTAGTTCCTCGATGCCGATCTTGAGGTCGTTGCGGGCGGTGATGAGCGGCGGGCGGCCGTTGGCCAGCGCGACCTCGGCGCGGAGGACGTCGAACTGTGCACCGGCGCCGGCCTCGTAGCGGTTGCGGGCGTTCTTGAGCTCCTCCTCGAGGAGGGCCAGCGACTGCTCGCGGACCTTGATCGTCTCCTGCGCGCGCAGGACGTTGTAGAAACCGACGCGTACGGCGGCGAGCACCGTACTGGTGACGGCCTGCAACTCGTACTGCGCGGCATCGCGCGAAGCGCGGGCAGCGCGTACACCGGCCATCACGGCGCCGCCGGCGTAGACGGTCTGGTTGACGCTGGCGGTGCCGCTCCAGGTCTCGTCGTCGTAGCCGGGCGAAGTGATCTGGTCGGAGGTGCGCTGGTACGAGGACTCGGCCTTGACCGAGGGCAGGTAGCCGGCGCGCGCCGACATCAGCGAGCCCTCGGCCTGGTTGAGCTTCTCGCGGGCCTGGCGGATGCTGAAGTTGTTCTCGAGGGCGTAACGCAGAGCGCCGGGCAGATCGATGCGCTCGGGCACGGGCTGGGCAGGTTCGGGCGCGGCAAACGCGGTCGCGGCAGCGGCGCCGAGGAGGACGAGCAGGCGGATGTGTTTCATGTCCGTAAAGCGTGGTTGAAGTTACTTGGCGAGCGCCGGGGCGTGAGCTTCGGCGGCGGCGAACTGGCCGGCGACCTTGGCCTGCTGGGCCTTGTGGTCCTTGGCGATGAGCATGTACAGGCAGGGCACGACGAACAGCGTGAAGAAGGTGCCGATCGTCAAGCCGGTGCAGAGGACCAGACCGATGCTGTTTCGCGCAGCGGCGCCGGGACCGGTGACAAAGCACAGTGGCAAGTGGCCAAAAACGGTCGCCGCGGTGGTCATCATGACAGCGCGGAGACGCAGGTTGGCACCGGCCTTGACGGCCTCAAGCTTCGAGAGCCCGGCCTCCTGCTGCTTGTTGGCAAACTCGACGATGAGGATGCCGTTCTTGGCGATGAGGCCGACCAACGTGATGAGACCGATCTGCGAGTAGATGTTGAGCGAGGTCGTCCAGCCATCGGTCCACCACGGCATGTTTGGGTTGAGCATCTTCAGGAAGGTGAAGATGAGCGCGCCGAACATCGCCAGCGGCACGGAGCCGAGGAGGATGACAAAGGGATCGCGGAAGCTGTTGAACTGCGCAGCGAGCACCAGGAAGATCAGGATGATCGCCAGGCCCATGGCAGGGAGGAACTTGTTGCCCTCCACCTTCAACTGGCGGGACTGTCCCTTGAAATCGACGACATAGCCCTTCGGCAGAACCTCGCGGGCGCGCTGTTCGAACTTCGTGAGCACACCGCCCAGGTCCTGCTGAGGGAAGGAGCTGAGCGTGACGGAGTTCATCTGGTTGAACCGGTTGAGCTGGCGCGGCTCGACCGTGTTCTTGAGCGTGGCGATCGTGCTCACCGGGATGAGCTGGCCGCCCGTGCCGGTGATGTAGATGTCCTGGAGCTGATCG
This sequence comes from uncultured Opitutaceae bacterium, assembly GCA_964640465.1. Lineage (GTDB taxonomy): Bacteria > Verrucomicrobiota > Verrucomicrobiia > Opitutales > Opitutaceae > CAJCBL01. The sequence continues at coordinate 6,416 of CAZXHR010000016.1, read as the reverse complement.
GCGTTGAGGCGGCCGGTGCGCTCGATCTGCGGGATGACTTTATAGCTGCGGCCGGAGATGCTGAAGCGGTTGACGTAGCCGCCGCCGAGCATGGAGCCGACATCGGCGCCGACTTGCTGGAGGTTGAGGCCGAGCGAGGCGACCTTGTCGCGGTCGATAACGAGCTGCGTCTGCGGCTGATCGATGTTGAGATCGATAATCGGCGGAATGGCCCAGAGGCCCTCGGCGAAGGTCTCGTCGGCGAGCTGCTGGGCGAACTTGAGCAACTCCTGCTCGCTGGCCGTCGAAGCGATGACGATCTCAGCCGGGAAGATGCCGCCGCCCTGGAGCGCCGGGGGCTGCATGGCGTTGAACCGCATGCCCGGGATATTGGTGAGCCGGCCCTGCAGATCGCCGAGGATCGCGCCGATCTTGCGCTTGCGCTGGCTCCACGGCTTCACGACAACGCCCGAGAAACCGCCCGTGCCGTAGGTGATCTGGAACGAGTAGTCGTACTCGGGCAGCGTTTTGACGGCGTTGTCGAACGCCATCTTGCTGAAGAGCGCGGATTGATCGAGCGTGGCGTTGGCCGAGGCGTCGGCCATCATCATCATGAAGCCCTCGTCCTCGGCCGGAGCGAGTTCGCGTGCCGAGAACAGGAACATGCCGGGGATGCACAGAGTGAGTACCGCCCAGACGATATACACGGCCCAGCGCTCCTTGAGGACGGCATCGAGTGTGCGGCCGTAGAAGGAGCGGAAGGCATTGAACTGGCGATCGATGAAGCTGGTGAAGCGGCCGCTTTCGACCTTCTCCGAAAGGAGGTTGGCGCACATCACCGGCGAGAGCGTGAGCGCGACGACGCCAGAGATGAGCACCGCGCCGGCGAGCGTGAAGGCGAACTCGCGGAAGAGCGAACCGGTGAGGCCGCCCTGGAGACCGATGGGCGCGTACACGGCGGCGAGCGTGATCGTCATGGCGATGACGGGGCCGACGAGTTCGCGCGCGCCCTGGATGGCGGCATCGAACGGCTTGAGCCCCTCGCGCAGATGGCGCTCCACGTTCTCCACAACGACGATGGCGTCGTCGACCACGAGACCGACCGAGAGCACGACCGAGAGCAGCGTGAGCAGGTTGATCGTGAAACCGAAGACCTGCATGAGGAAGACCGCGCCGATCAACGACACCGGGATCGCGATGACAGGGATGAGCACAGAGCGGAACGACCCGAGGAAGAGATAGATGACGGCGACGACGATGATCAGGGTGTCGGTGAGCGTGCTATAGACCTCGGAGATGGCGTCGTTGATGTAGTTGGTCGAGTCCCAAGCGACGTTGGCGTTGAGGGAGCTGGGGAGGTTGCGGCGTATGTCGGGCATGACCTCGCGCACGCGCTCGATCACATCGAGGGTATTCGCATTCGGCAGCACCCAGATGCCCATGAACACGGCGGTCTCGCCGTTGAAACGCACCTCGGTCTCGTAGTCCTCGGCGCCGAGGACGACATCGGCGATATCCTCGAGACGAACGATGGCCCCACCCTCCTCGCGGATCGGCATGCGCTTGAACTCGGCGACGGAGCGTAGGTCGGTGTTGGCCGTGAGGCGGACCTGGATGTAGGAACCCTTCGTGCTGCCGAGGGCGGAGAGGTAGTTGCCCGCGGCGAGCGCCTGGCGGACCTGGGAGGCGGTGATGTTGAGCGCCGCCATCTTCTCAGGTTTGAGCCACACGCGCATCGCGAACACACGGCCGCCGAGGATATCGGCGCGCTGCACGCCGCCCAGCGAGGCCAGGCGGGGCTGGACGATGCGATTCACATAGTCGGTGATCTCGTTGGGCTGCAGCGTCGTGGAGCTGAAGCTCATGTACATCGCTGCGAACTGGGAGTCGGACGTCTCGATGTTGATGATGGGCACCTCTGCCTCGGGCGGCAGGTCGCTGCGGACCTGGCTGACCTTCGAGTTGATCTCGGAGAGCGCCTTGTTCGAGTCGTAGTTGATCTTGAGGTGCGCGGTGATCGTCGAGAGGCCCTGCGAGCTGGAGGACTCCAGGTAGTCGATGCCGTCGGCTGCGGCGATGACGCGCTCGAGCGGCGTGGTGATGAAGCCGCGGACGAGGTCGGCGTTAGCGCCGACGTAGGCGGTCGTCACCGTGATGTTCGCGATCTCGCTCTGCGGATACTGGCGGACGGTGAGCGTGCGGTAGGCCTGCACGCCAGCGACGATGATCACGAGGTTGACGACGAACGCCAACACGGGCCGGCGGATGAAAAGGTCGGTGAGTTTCATGGTTGTCTGGGGCCGGACGTGCCGACGAAGCGGCACGCGCGGCAGCGGAGGACAATACGCGCCGCGATCAGCTGTTGGCCGGTTTCGGGGCGAGCTCGGCGGCGGGGACGACCGAGTTGTTGATGCGGACGGAGGCGCCATTGCGCAGCTTGAAGGCGGCAGTGCTGACGACCTCCTCGCCGGCATTCACACCAGAAGTGACGACCACGAAGTCGCCGCGGGTCAGTCCGAGACGCACAGTCTGCTGGCGGACGGTCGTCTCCTCCTCGCCTTTGGCGCCCTTCTTGCGCTCGATGACAAACACCGAGTCGCCATACGGCGCGTACAGGATCGAGCTGGCCGGCACGACGACCACCGGCTCGCCGGCGGGAAGGAGCACCTCGACGTTGGCGAACATGCCCGGGCGGAGGCGCGCGCCCTCGTTGGCGAGGGTGGCACGCACGCGCAGGTTGCGGGTGGCCGGGTCAACCATCGGGTCGAGCGCGGTGATCTTTCCGGTGAACTTCAGGCCGGAGACGCCATCGGTCGTCACCTCCACAGGCTGGCCGACGGAGAGATCGACGACGCGTTGCTGCGGGAGGGCGAAATCGACGTGAATCGGGTCGAGGGTCTGGAGATCGACGATGGCCTGGCCGGCATTGACGTACTGGCCGACGTTGACCTTGCGGATACCAAGCGTGCCGGCGAAGGGGGCACGGAAGGTCTTCTTCTCGATGGAGGCGCGGATCTGCTCGACGTTGGCGACGGCCTGCTTGAGCTGCGCCTCGGCGGCATCGAGTTCGGACTGCGCGAGGGTGTCGCGGCTGCGCAGCTCGCGAACGCGCTCGGCATTGAGGCGGGCCAGCTCGGCCGTGGCCTCGGCGGCGCGCAACTGCGCCTCCTCGACGGAGACATCGAACTGCGCGAGCAACGTGCCAGCGGCGACCTTGGCGCCCGACTCGAAGTCGATGCGCGCCACCGTGCCGGCGACCTCGGCGGAAAGCGTCACGCCGTTTTCAGCGGTGAGCGTACCCACCGAGTAAAGCGTGGGATTCCAAGTTTGCTGGAGGGCCTTGGCCGTTGTCACGGCTTCGACCGGCAGGACGTTCTCGGCCGCCGTCATGGCACCGATTTGCTGGGCCTTGGCGCCGACGAGTGCGGCTACGGTGGCGCCCAGGCCGACCAAAACAAAGAGTCCGATGAGGATGCGTTTGTGCATAGGGAAAGTGGTTGAGAAAGGGATTCGGAGGGAAAACGGTACGAAAACGCCGTTGTTTCAAGGCGTCCGTGATGAGCGGTCGGGACAGGCGGTCGGTAGGTTGGCTGAGCCGCAGTCGGATGCCCCGCCACAGGTCACCCGCGCGATGCCATCGCGGATCTTGCCCACCAAGCGGATGAGCTCGGCCCGTTCGGCCGCATCGAGGCCGGCCATCAGCTCGGAAACACCGCGAAAATGCGCGGGCAGGAACGCGTCGAGGAACGTCCGGCTCGCCTCAGTGAGCTGGACGAGCGAAGCGCGCCGATCCGCCGGATCGGCAAGCCGCTCGACCATACCGTCGCGCTCCAACCCGTCGATCAAGCCGGTGATCGTCGCCTTCGTCACACCATAGGCCTCCGCGAGGTGCGTCTGGTTGATGGGCGTGCCCGGCTTCCGGTTCAGGTACATCAGAATCGCGAATCGCCCCTGCGAAAGTCCGTGCTTGGCCAAAAACCGCTCGAAACACTCCGAGACATCCGCCCCAGTACGGATGAACTGCATGACCGCCAACATCGCGTCGGGCTCGATCTGCGGGTAGCGGACCAGCAACTGCGCCAGACACTCTTGGTTCGGAAGTTCGCGAAGGAGAAACATGAGGAAAGGAAATATTAGGGCGCGTACGGTTAGGTACCTTATTTTCAGCCCGCAATCTTTATCTTCGTCCGCTGTGTAGCCCCTGCCGTCCTCCGTAACGATTGCGCCCCCGCCAGCCCACATCCCCGCGCCTCTCACCAAGCCACGCTCGCACGATTTCTCCATCGCTCCAAGGTTGGCAATCGGCTGAGAGCGAATACGCTCCGCCTCCCCTTACCCTCCGCACATGACTCCCTCCGTCTCCACGACCAAGCATGTCTGGCAGTTCTTCCGCGCCGGCAGTCTCGATCAAGTCCGCCTCGAGACTGGCGACGATCTTTCCGCCCTTCGCCAACTCGATCCCAAGCTCTGGATCGCCCTCGCCTGCCCCACCAAAGGCCTAGAATTCGACCAGCGCACCCTCGAACTTATCGACACCGACAAAGACGGACGCATCCGCGTGCCCGAGATCCTCGCTGCCACGGAGTGGGCACTCTCCTGCCTTAAACACGGCAACACCCTCGCTCGCGGCGACGCTCCCCTCCCGCTCGCCGACATCGCCACCGACAAACCTGAGGGCGCAGCCCTCCTTGCCGCCGCCAAACAAGTCCTCGCCGCACTGGGAAAACCCGACGCCACATCCCTCTCCGTGGCCGATGTCGCCGACATTCCCAAGATCTACGCCCAAACCCGCTTCAACGGCGACGGCATCGTCCCCCCGGAAGCCGCCACCGATCCGGCCACCAAGCAAGCCATCGCCGACATCATCGCCACGTTCGGCAGCAAGCCCGACCGCTGCGGCCTGCCCGGCATCGACTCCGCACTCGTCGACAAATTCTTCGCCGACGCCCAAGCCCTCGCCGACTGGTGGGCCAAGGCCGACCAGTCTGTAAATCCAGCCGCCGGCATTCTCTTTCTCGGCGACCGCACCACCGCCGCCCACGAAGCGCTGCAGGCCGTCCGCGCCAAGATCGACGACTACTTCAACCGCTGCCACCTCGCCGCCTTCGACCACCGCGCCGCCGGCTACCTCAATCGCACGGAGGCAGACCTCGCCGCCCTGGCAACAAAGGATCTTTCCACCCTCGGTGCCGACATCGCGGCGCTGCCGCTCGCGCAGGTCGGTCCCGGTCGCCCCCTCTCGCTGGTCGAGGGCATCAACCCTGCTTGGAGCACCGCCATCGCCACCTTCCGCAGCCATGTCGTCGCCCCCATCCTCGGCATCGTTCGCACCTCGCTCACCGAGAACGAATGGCACGAAGCCCTCGCAAAATTCGAACCCCACGCCGCTTGGCTCGCCACCAAGCCATCCACCCCCGTCGAGAAGCTCGGCGCCCCCCGCATCCGCGAACTCCTCCTCGGCTCCGCCCGCGCGGAAATCGGCAAGCTCCTCGCCCGCGACGCCGCCCTCGCGCCCGAGTTGGCCGCCATCGACGCCATCGAACGCCTCGTCCGCTACCACCGCGACCTCGCCCGCCTCCTGGCCAACTTCGTCAACTTCGCCGATTTCTACGATCCCGCCCGCCCCGCCGTCTTCCAGTGCGGCACCCTGTATCTGGACAGCCGGCACTGCGACCTCTGCGTCCCCGTGGCCGATGCAGCCGCCCACGCCGCCCTCGCCGCCTCGAGCAAATGCTACATCGCCTATTGCGACCTCCGCCGCCCCGGCGAGACCGCAAAGATCGCCGCAGTCTTCTCCAACGGCGACGCCGACTACCTCATGGCCGGCCGCAACGGCCTCTTCGTCGACCGCCGCGGCCGCGACTGGGATGCCACCATCTCCAAGGTCGTCGACAACCCGATCTCCATCCGCCAGGCCTTCTGGTCTCCGTACAAGAAGTTCCTCCGCATGATCGAGGAACAGGTGGCCAAGCGCGCCGCCTCCGCCGAATCCGCCGCCGACACCAAGCTGGCCGGCGCCGCCTCCGCCACCGCCAACGTGGACAAGGCCGCCGCCCGCCCCCCCGCCGAGCCGAAGAAGTTCGACCTCGCCCTCATCACCGGTATCGGCGTCGCCCTCGGGTCAATCGGCACGATGATCGCCGCCATCTTCGCCAAGGTGCTCGACCTGGCCTGGTGGCAGTATCCGCTCGTCCTAGTAGCCCTCGTCCTGTTGATCTCGCTGCCCTCGATGCTCATCGCATGGCTCAAACTCCGCCAGCGCACACTCGGTCCGGTGCTCGAGGCCAACGGCTGGGCCATCAACGGCCGCGTGAAGATCAACATCCCGCTCGGCACCTCATTCACCGCGCTCGCCAAGCTCCCCCCCGGCGCGCGCCGCTCCCTCGAGGACCCGTTCGCGGCCATCCCCGAGACCGCCCGACCCCCCCAGGAGGCGG
>CAZXHR010000015.1:0-38788 GCA_964640465.1 uncultured Opitutaceae bacterium | reverse complement strand
CCGCACCGCCTCTCTCCGCCATCCAGAGCCAAGCTCAATCCTTCGTGAGGATCGGAGGCCTTTCCTTTGTTCCCTTCTGTTGAGCTGGAGGTTAGGAGCTGGAATCTGGGATTTGCGAGGAAGATTCGCCCCGTCGGGACCGCCGTAAGCGACCGTCTGGGGGCCACCTACCGCGGGAACGACGGATCTGGTCCACCGGCGGCCAGCCATAAGCGGCCGGCATAGGCCCGCGCGTTCGCTTAATGAAAACTGCGAACTATGGTGTCCGCGCCGGGACGTACTTGTCGAATCCTGCCACGCCTGTTTTGTGGCCGCATCCGCAAACGCCTCGCACTTTCACCATGAGCAACACATCAATCGCGCCCGTCAGCCCCGCCTCGCTCGTCACCCTCCCGGTGCCGGACTTCACCGCCGCGGCTGTCCTTCCCAACAACGAGATCGTTGAGCACTTCAACCTGAAGTCGTACCTCGCCGGCTCCTACGGCCTGGTCTTCTTCTACCCGCTCGACTTCACGTTCGTCTGCCCCTCGGAGATACTCGCCCACGACCACCGCCTCGCGCAGTTCAAGGAACGCAACGTGAAGGTCGTCGCCGTGTCCGTGGATTCCCACTTCACGCACCTTGCCTGGAAGAACACGCCCGTGAACCAGGGCGGGCTCGGCCAGGTCCAGTTCCCGATGGTCGCCGACATCACCAAGGACATCGCCCGCTCCTTCGGCGTGCTCCTGCCCGGCGGCGTCGCCCTCCGCGGCACCTTCCTCATCGACAAGCAGGGCATCGTCCAGTCCGCGCACATCAACAACCTCCCGCTCGGCCGCAACGTCGACGAGGCGCTGCGCCTGGTCGACGCCCTCCAGTTCCACGAGCAGCACGGCGAGGTCTGTCCCGCCGGCTGGCAGAAGGGCAAGCCCGGCATGGCCGCAAGCCCCAAGGGCGTCGCCGAGTACCTCGCCAACAACGCCAAGGATCTCTGAGTCCAGCCATACCTCAGCCACAGGCCGGCGCGTCCCGTACGCGCCGGCTTTTCTTGTCTGTGCGGTTCAGCGCGTATGGGCAACGTCTTGCGACGCCCGTTCGACTTTTCAGGCCAGCGGGCTGGATAATCCAAACAGGCCCCGCAAGACGACGCCCCTACCTCGGAGCCTCCTTGAGACAGGCGTCGCGATGCCTGTTCTGTGAAGGGCGAAGCTCTCCTCGGTCACGCCGCCTGCTTCCCGCTTTGTAGCGAAAGCCGCCAAGGCTTTCGTCCGGCTTTCAGCAAAGTTGGCCCTCCGAGCAGCTCCGGCGCTTCCCCATGGAGCTGCCCGCGAGGGCAGCTCTCCCCCAGCGCCCGCCGGGATCACCGTCCCGGCCAACGCCCGCCCGCACCCTACTCTGCGCTCGGCCGCTTGAAGCGCGACAGTTCCTCCGCGCTGGGCTTCAGGTCGGCGTACTCATCCCCGCCGGCCTCCAGCGCGAGATCGGGGATGCGTGTGAACGCGATCCGCACCGGCGCGTAGTGCGTGGCGCCCAGCGCGCCGCCGAAGACGACGCTGTTCTTTCCCAGCTTGCGGTTGAGCGCATCGACCGCCGCGTGGAGCGGCGCGCGGGCGTCGCCGGTGTCGACGATCCCCAGCGTCGCCGTGCGCGAGGCGGCGGGCACGAGGCTGAAGAGCGTGATGTTCACGCCGAGGTAGGCGCAGTCCGCCGCGACCCGCGGATGCCGTGCCCAGAGGTCGTTGAGCGCACGCGTGAGCAGGACGGTATCCTGCGTCTCCAGAAACGTGAGCGCGTCGCTCCAGCGCGGCCGGCCGCGGAAACGCAGCGCCACATGCAGCCCGCCGGCGAAGAACCCCGAGTAGCGCAGCCGCATCGCCGCCTTCTGCAGCAGCCGGTGCAGCGTGGCGTGCGCCCCGGCCTCGTTGCGCAGCTCCGGCGGCAGCACATGGCCGTGGCCGATCGACGTCGTCTTCGTCTCCGGCAGCGTGACGACCTCGCCGCGCAGCCGCGCATACATGCGGTCGCCCTCGATGCTGCCCCAGAGCTTGTGCAGCACCGCGCGCGGTTGGGCCCACAGCTCGCCGATCGAGCGGATGCCCCGGCTGCGCAGATGCGTCTCCATCCGCTCGCCGATGCCCGGCAGATCGCGTAACTCCAGCCCGAGCAGACGGCCCGGCAGATCGGCGTCGTCGATGATCTGGAGGCCGTCGGGCTTCTCCATGTCGGAGGCGACCTTCGCCAAGAACGCGTTCGGCGCGAAACCGATGGAACAGGTCAGCCGCTCGCCGGCCTTCTCGCGCAGCACGCGCTTGAGCTTCAGGCCCAGCTCGCGCGCTCCGGCCGCTGTGTTGCCGCCGACCGGCAGCGCACACGCGACCTCGTCGATGGAGCAAACCGCCTCCACGGGCAGCACCGAGTCGATCAACGCGACGAGTTTCTGGTGCCAGCGCACGTAGAGCTCCGGCCGCGCCTCGACCACCACCAGGTCCGGCATCTGTGCCCGCGCCTCGGACACGCGCAGGCCCATGTGCAGCCCCCGGCGCTTGCCCTCCACGCTCACGGCGATCAGCGACGTCGTCTCCGCCAGCAACGGCGCCACACCCACCGCGCGCCCGCGCAGCTCCGGCCGCTCCTGCTGTTCGACGGAGGCGAAGAAGCTGTTGAAATCGACGTAGGCCGTGCGCAGCGGCATGGGCGTCAACGATGGGCCGCCGCGCCGGCGACGCCAGCCGCACCTTCGGCTCTCGACGGGCACCCCGGCTACAGCGGTTTCCGAAATACTGCAGCCGGGGGCGTCGCCCCCGGCCAGTGGCGCCGGCCTCACCGCGGCCGGCTAACTTGCCTCAAACCGCGCAGGCCTTCAGTTCGACCACGGTCTGGATCTCGACCGTGCAGTTGCGCAGGAGCCCGGCCACCGCCACGGCGGCGCGAGCATGTTTCCCGGCGTCGCCGTAGAGCTTCACGAAGAGATCGGAGGCGCCGTTGATCACCGCCGGACTGTCGGCGAAGCCGGATACAGCGTTGACGAACCCGCTCACGCTCACGAAGCGCGCGACGGCGTCGAGACTGCCGGCGGCGGCCTTGATGTTGGCCAGCGTGTTAAGCGCGCAGACCTTCGCCGCCTCGTACGCGCTCTCGACTGTCTGTTCGCCTCCGACCTGGCCGACATGCGTCACCTGCCCGTCGCGCACGCAGATCGTGCCCGCGAGGAAGAGCAGGTTGCCCGTGCGCACGGAGGGCAGGTAGTTGCCGGCAGCGGTGGGCGCGGCGGGCAGTTGAAGGCCGAGTGCGGAGAGTTTCGCTTCGATGCTCATGGAGGTGGCGGGGCTTTTCTGGTTGAAACGCCGATGACCGGCAACAAATCGAAGCGGGCTACATCGTCGACTTTCAGCGGCATGGCCAGCAGCCCAAGCTCCTGCAGTTGCTCGATCTGTTTGGCGATCCGCTCGCGGATGATCCTGCCTGTCCGCTCGCCCTCGGCACTCCTCCCCTGAACCAGCCGGAGCGCACGCATCTGCCCGAGGCTGTGTTGCATAAGCCCCGAGTCCATGGACGGATTGGCGGCGGAGACAGCCGCAAACGCCGGCGCAGGATTTCCGTCCAAAAGATCCTCGTATCCATCGATCGTGGCTTCCAGGAAACGCCGGAGCACCTCCGGGTGCCTCGCCGCATAGTCGCGACTGGTGTAGATCACGCGGTAGGGGTCGTAGCCCGCATCCGCCAACAAGAGAAACCCGACCTGCGCCCCCATCTTCTCGGCCAGATAAGGCTCCTGTGTGGCGAAGCACTCCCGCACCAGGGATTCGTCGGCGACGAAGTTTGCCATATTGGGACCGACAGGCGTGAGATCGAACCGCACCCGCTGGCTGCGCTGGAGAAAATCCACCCACACGGCACCGGCACTGGCGATAAGCACGCGGCCATCGATATCCTTGGAGCTGTTCAGCGGACGCGTGCGGTGAAACATCAGCGCCAGCGGATTGCGCTGCATCTCCGCGCCCACGATCACCAGTGGCAACCCCCGAGAGATAGCCACGACCACGTCGTTGCCGTCAGCCGTGCCGATGTCGGCGCAACCCTCGGCAACGTCCGCCATTTTTGGTTCCCCCGGTTGGCTGGACTGTATCTCGACGGCCAATCCCTGCGCCGCGTAGAATCCAAGCGCCCGTGCCTGGTAGTAGCCGCCGGACTCGATCTCCGGATACCAATCGAGCTGGAGCCTCACTCGCACCGGCATGCCACCCGCCTCCGGGAAACGCTCCTCCGCCGGCACACTCTCGCGCCTGCAACCTGCAAATGCGAGAAGCAGGCACCAAGCGACGCTGTGGAGGATGCGGGGAAGGATCATAGGGGCCCTAGTAAGTGAACTTGGTCTTGTTCGGCAATGCGGTGACATTGAAAGCGTGGCGCGCGGTACGTCGCAACGTCCATCCGTCGTCCGCCAGCCGCGAGACGCCAACACCGGCCGACACCCGGTCCCGCGCGGCACCCGGGCTGTGTGCGAGACCGGCATCCCCTTGCACACCTGCCGCCAGGCGCGCTGCCCGTCACGCGGGTTCGTTGCATCGACCGGGTTCCGCTCTCGCCTCCGCCGGGCCCGGTTTCCACGCTACGCCTTTTCTTCCTCCCGATGAAACGACTCCTCGCGCTTCTCCTCGTCACCGGACTTGGCACGCGCGCCCTCTGCGCTGCCGCCCCCACCATGCAGACCATTCCCGCCAACGACTCCCGTTTCCGCTACGAAGGCCGCTTCGACACCGCGAAGCCTGCCGCTCCCGCCGTCGTCTGGCAGGCCAGCCGCATCGCCATCGACTTCGAGGGCACCGCGCTCGCCCTGCGCTTCGACTGGGGCGAAGGCCAGAACTACTTCGACGTCACCGTCGACGGCTCCACCGCCGTCCTCGCCGTCAACGACGCCTCGCACTCGCGCCTCGTCTTCCCCCAGCCCCTCGCCGCCGGCCGCCATCATCTCGTCGTCTTCAAGCGCTCTGAGGCCTCCGCCGGTCATGCGCGCTTCCGAGGCATCGAGATCGCCGACGCCGCCCACGCCTGGCTGTCCGCCGCCCCGGTCTACAAGCTCCGGATGCAGTTCTTCGGCGACTCCATCACCGCCGGCGCCTGCAACGAGGACAAGGGCGAGGACCAGTGGGAGAACCGCGCCACCCACAACAACGCGAAGAGCTACGGCGCCTTCACCGCCGCCGCCTTCCAGGCCGACTACCGCAACATCGCCGTCAGCGGTATCGGCATCGTCACCGGTTACTACCCCGAGCTCATCGGCAACGTCTGGGACCGCCTCTACCCCACCGAGAAATCCCCCCGTGCCGACCTCACCACCTGGGCGCCCGACGTGATCTGCATCAACTACGGCGAGAACGACGGCTCGTTCACAACCGTCAACAAGCAGCCCTTCCCCGCAAAGGAGTTCACCGCCGGCTACGTCGCCCTCGTGCAGGCCATCCGCAAAGCCTACCCGCAGGCGCAGATCGTCCTCCTGCGCGGCGGCATGTTCAACGGCGCCAAGCACGACGGTCTCCGCACCGCCTGGACCTCCGCCGTCGAGCAACTCGAAGCCGCCGACAAGCAGGTACACCATTACGTCTTCACCCACTGGTCCGGCCCGCACCCTCGCGTGGCCGACGACCACGCCCTGGCCGATGAGCTCATCGCCTGGCTCCAGGCGCAGGACTTCATGGCCGCGTACAAGTAGGCCGACCCCTTCCCGTGTGGCGCTGCTCGCCAGAGCAGCGATCCGCCGTTTTCCCAAAGCGCCGCTCTACCGAGCGGCGTTTTTCTTTTCCGCGTCTCCGGTCTCCAGTCGCCCCTCACCCGTGGAACGGGAAGAGGTGGAAGAACTCCAAGAAGAACACCGCCGCGATCGCGTAGCCCATCGGCGAGAAGCTGCGCGGCTTGCCCGTCACCAACGCCAGCACCGCCGCGGCGATCAACCCCAGCCCAATCCCCAGCGCCACGCTCGAGGTGAGCGGGATCGCCATCAGCGTGAGCATCGCCGGCACCACGACCGAGAAGTCGCCCATATCGATCTCCGTCACTGACTGGAGCATGAAGATGCCGACGATCACCAGCGCCGGGGCCGTCGCCGCTGCGGGCACGGCGAGGATCAACGGCGTGAGAAACAGCGCCGCCACCATCAGCACCGCGGTCGTAAGCGTCGTCAGCCCCGTGCGCCCGCCGGCCTCCACGCCCGACGACGATTCCACATAGCTGACCACCGTCGACGTGCCGAGGAGCGAGCTGAGGATCGCCGCCGCCGAATCAGCCACCAGCACGCGGCCGACCTTGGGCAACTTGCCGTCGGCTCCGAGAAAACCCGCACGCTTGGTCACGCCGATCAACGTCCCGATGTTGTCGAACATGTCGACGAGCAGCAGCGAGAGGATCAAAGGCAGCGTTTTCAGGAATGCCGCGCCGTCGGTCAGGAAATGCAGGTCGAGCTTGAGCAGATGCGGCGCCGGCGAGGCCGGCAGTGAGAACCAGTCAGCGGGGCTGGGCAGCTGCGTCACCGTGCCGCCCTTGCCGTCCGGCACCAGCACACCGACGAGAGTCAACACCGCCATGCCCAGCACGATCGCCCCCGGCACGCGCCAGCGCACGAGGGCCGCGATCAGGAGGATGCCCGCCAGACACAGCGCCACCGGACCGCTGGCGAAGTCCCCGTGGGTGACGAATGTCGCCGGGCTGGCCACGATCACCCCGCCGTTCGTCAGACCAAGGAAGGCGATGAAGATGCCGATGCCGCAGGTGACGGCGATCTTCAGCGGATACGGAATCGCATCGACGATCTTCTCCCGCACGCCCGTGACCGACAGAAGGAGGAAGATGCAGCCGTTGACGAAGACCATGCCCAGCGCCTGCGCCCACGGCACACCGGCCCCGAGGCAGATCGTGTAGGCAAAGAAGGCGTTGATGCCCATGCCCGGCGCGAGCGCAATCGGGTAGTTGGTCAACAACGCCATCAGGGCAGTGGCCACCGCTGCGCTCAACGCGGTGATCGTGACCAGCGCCGGCCGGTCCATACCCGCGTTCACCAGGATCGACGGGTTGACGGCGAGCACGTACGCCATCGCGGCGAAGGTGGTCAGCCCGGCCTGCAGCTCACGGCCCACGGTGGTGCCGTTCTCATGGAGGCGGAAGAATCGGGAAAGCATGGGCTGCACTTTCGACGAGCCGAACGCATTCCGGCGAGTCCTTTACCGCGCCTCCGTAGGCACGGTTCGCAGGCAGTCTGCGGAGCGGGCGGACCTCCGTGTAAGCACCAGCGCCATGCCGACTGTTTTCCAATCCGCATTCCGAAATCCGCGATCCGCAATCCCCTCACCCGCCAGCCATCACCGGCTGGAAACCGGCCGCCACGAGGATCTTCGCGACCACCTCGCGCTTGTCGCCCTGGATCTCGATCACGCCGTCCTTCACCGTGCCACCAGCGCCGGCGGCGGCGCGCATCTTCTTCGCCAGCTCCTCCTTCTCCGGCAAGCCGATGCCCACGAAGCCGGAGACGGTCGTCACCGTCTTCCCGCCACGGCCGCCGGTCTCGCGCCGGACATCCACACGTCCCCGATTCTTCTTCACCGGCTCGGGTGTCTTCGCCACCGGGGCTGGCGCGGCCGATTGCGGCAACTGCGGCAGGCCGGCGGCGCTGAGCGCGCCGAACGGGTTCTGCCCCAGCGGAGAAGCGGAGCCGTCGGTGGATATGCGGGGCGATTTGCTCATGGTGCTGCCCCGAAAGATCGCGATCCGCGCCTTTCTGCCAACCCCGAATGCTCCCGGTGCCGCCGCTGCGGTATTAGCCCGACCGGGGGCCTTGCAAAACGGCATCAGCCGGACTTCAAAACGCGGTGACACGCCCGTCCCCAGTTGAGCCCGCCGCGGTTTTGATAATTATCCCCCAAGCCTGTCGCGTTGCCGCCCTCGGTCGATCCACCAACGGGTCGCGCCCGGACGACATCAACCGCCCACGGCTCCAGCCCATGAGCACACCCTTCGCCACGCCCCACAACGCCGCCCTCATCGACGAGTACTACCAGCGCTGGCTCGACGACCCCGCGTCCCTCGACGCCCAGTGGCGCGCGTTCTTCGAGGGGTTCGCCCTCGCCTCCTCCAGCGGCCCGGCCGCGCTCCGCGCCGCGGCACCCAACTGCGACGCCTGCCTGCCCGAGAAGAAGCAATCGCGCGTCGACAGCCTCATCTTTCACTACCGCTCCATCGGCCATCTCGAGGCCGACCTCGATCCCCTCGGCCCGCCGCCCCCGCCCGAACCGCGCCTCGCGTTGGCCGAGTACGAGCTCGGCGAGGCGGACCTCGATCTGCCCTTCAACGTCGGCCACTACCTCGCCGGCGGCTCGATGAAGCTCCGCGACCTCGTCACAAACCTCTCGCGCACCTACTGCGGCCACGTCGGCGTCGAGTACATCCACATCCAGGACACCGAGGTGCGCCGCTGGCTCCAGTCCCGCATGGAGCCGGTGTTCAACCAGCCGTCGTTCACCCGGGCGCAGAAGCTGCGCATCCTCACCCGGCTCCACAAGGCGGAGACATTCGAGCGTTTCCTCCACACCCGTTTCCTCGGACAGAAGCGTTTCTCCCTCGAGGGCGGCGAGACGCTCATCCCGCTGCTCGACTCGCTCGTCGAGTTCAGCCCGGCGCTGGGCATCAAGGAGCTCGTGCTCGGCATGGCCCACCGCGGCCGGCTCACCGTCTTGGCCTCCGTCTTCCGCAAGGACTATGCGTTCATGTTCGAGGAGTTCTCCGAGAACTATATCCCCGACACCGTCGCCGGTGACGGCGATGTGAAGTACCACCTCGGTTACGAGAACGAGGTCGCCACCACCTCCGGCCACAAGGTGACCCTGCGCATGGCCTCGAACCCCTCGCACCTCGAGGTCGTCGACCCCGTCGTCGAGGGCAAGGCCCGCGCCCGCCAGCGCATTCTCGGCGACACCGCGCGCAAGAAGGTCGTCCCCGTCCTCATCCACGGCGACGCCGCCTTCGCCGGCCAGGGCATCGTGGCCGAGACGTTCAACTACTCCCAGCTCCCCGGCTACTACACCGGCGGCACCGTCCACATCGTCGTCAACAACCAGATCGGCTTCACCACCGCCCCGAAGGAGGCGCGCTCCAGCCGCTACTGCACCGACATCGCCAAGATGATCGAGGCCCCGATCTTCCACGTGAACGGCGACCACCCCGAACACGTCTGCATGGTCGCCGAGCTCGCCCTCGAGTTCCGCCAGCAGTTCGGGCGCGACGTCGTGATCGACATGTACTGCTACCGCCGGCACGGCCACAACGAGGCCGACGAACCGGCCTTCACCCAGCCCGGCCTCTACCGCCGGATCGCCGCCCACCCCTTCATCTCCGAGCTCTACAGCCGCGCGCTCGTCGCCGAGGGCACGCTCGCCCAGCCCGAGGCCGACGCCCTCAAGAACGAGTACCTCGCCGGTCTGGAGGAGGCGCTGGCGAAGGTGAAGAAGGCCGCGCAGGAGAAGGCCGACACCAAGCCCGCCCTCGCCGGCTCCACCGGGCGTTTCCAGCCGCCGTACTCGTTCGCACCGGCGTCGACCTCCGTGCCGCGCGAACTCCTCGAAAAGGCGATCCGCGGACTCACCACGTTGCCCTCCGCCTTCCATCCCAACCCGAAGATCAAGCGCCTCATCGAGACCCGCGCCAAAGCGCTCACGGAGAACCACCCGATCGACTGGGCGTTCGGCGAATCGCTCGCCTTCGCCACGCTCCTGCTGGAGCAGACGCCCGTCCGCCTCTCCGGCCAGGATATCGAGCGCGGCACATTCAGCCAGCGCCACTGCGTGCTCACCGATGTCGAGACCGACGAGAAATACTCGCCGCTCAAGAACCTCGGCGCGCCCCAAGCGCAGTTCTGCGTCTACAACTCCACGCTCTCCGAGGCCTCCGTGCTCGGCTTCGACTACGGCTACTCGCTCGACTACCCCTCGATGCTCTGTCTCTGGGAGGCTCAGTTCGGCGACTTCGCCAACGGCGCGCAGAGCGTGATCGACCAGTTCATCGCCTCCGCCGAATCCAAATGGCAACGCCACAGCGGCATCGTCATGCTCCTGCCGCACGGTTACGAAGGCCAGGGCCCCGAGCACTCCTCCGCCCGCCTCGAGCGCTACCTCCAGCTGTGCGCCGAGAACAACCTCCAAGTCTGCAACCTCACCACACCCGCGCAGATCTTCCACGCCCTCCGCCGCCAGATGCGACGCGACTTCAAGAAACCGCTCGTCGTCATGTCGCCCAAGAGCCTCCTGCGCAACCCGGCCACCGTCTCCACGCTCGACGAGCTCACCGCCGGCCACTTTCAGGAGATCATCGACGACCCCGCTGCCAAGGGCACCGAGCAGCGCCTCATCCTCTGCACCGGCAAGGTCTACTACGACCTCCTCGACAAGCGCTCGAAGACGCCCGATGCCTCCGCCGCCATCGTCCGCGTCGAGCAGCTCTACCCGCTCCACACCGAGCGCCTCGCCCAAATCGCAGCGAAGTACGCCAGCGCCCGCCTGGTCTGGTGCCAGGAGGAGTCGCAGAACAACGGAGCCTGGACCTTCATCGCCCCGCAGCTCGAGGCGATCTTCGGCCGCAAGCCGCTCTACGCCGGCCGCGACGCCTCCGCCAGCCCCGCCGTGGGCGCCCTCGCGCTCCACAAGATCGAGCAGGCTGCCCTCCTCCAGCAGGCCTTCAACATCTAGGCATTTTCGATTCCCGGATACCGAGCCACAGAACCATTGCCGCCCCCATTCTCCGGATGTAGGAGCCTGCTTGCAGGCGACCCTTTACGAATCAGCACATGAACGATTCCGCTTCCATCTCCGCACTCCGTATCAGCGTTCATCAGCGTCCATCAGCGGTTCCCTCGTCCTATTTCCGAATTAGTGCCCATAAGTGTGCATTAGTGTTTTCATCCCCTCCGAATCCTTTCGCCTCTCACCTCCAGCCTTCGCTCCCATGCCCCTCCAAGTCATAATCCCCCCGCTCGGTGAATCCGTAGTCTCCGGCATCCTCGCCAAGTGGCACGTCGCCGATGGCGCCGCAGTGAAGAAGGACCAGCCGCTCTACGAACTGGAGACCGACAAGATCACATCCGAAGGCCTCGCCGAGGCCGACGGCGTCATCACCCTCGCCGTCGCCGAAGGCGCCGAAGTGAAGATCGGCCAGGTCGTCGCCACCATCGAAGTCGGCGCCGCCCGCACGCAGGCCGCCCCAGCCGCCGCACCCCCGGCCGCCCAATCCGCAATCCGCGCTCCGCAATCCGCAAGTCCCCCATCTCCCGCGGTCCGCCGCCTCGCCGAAGAGACAAAGATCGATCCCGCCACCGTCGCCGGCACCGGCAAGGCCGGCCGCGTCACGAAGGGCGACATGCTCGCCGCCGCCGAAGCCAGAGGCGAAAGGCAAGAGCTGCCGGGTCGTCCCGCCACCACGCCTGCGTCCACCAATCCGCAATCCACGGCGCGCTCCACGCGCCGCAAGATGACTCCCTTGCGCGCGAAAATCGCCGAGCGCCTCGTCCAGGCCAAGAACCAGACCGCGATGCTCACCACCTTCAACGAGGTGGACATGTCCGCCGTGCGCGACCTCCGGGCCCGTTACCAGGACGACTTTCTCAAACGCCACGGCATCAAGCTCGGCTTCATGTCGTTCTTCGTGAAGGCCGCAGTGCACGCCCTGCGAGAAGTGCCCGCCGTCAACGCATCGCTCGACGGCGACACCATCGTCCAGAACAGCTACTTCGACATCGGCGTCGCCGTCTCCACCGAGCGAGGCCTGATGGTGCCCACGCTGCGCGACTGCGACACCAAGGGCCTCGCCCAGATCGAGAAGGATCTCGCCGCGTACGCCGTGAAAGCGCGCGAAGGCAAGATCGGCCTCGATGACCTGCAGGGCGGCGTCTTCACGATCACCAACGGCGGCATCTTCGGCTCCATGCTTTCCACGCCGATCCTCAATCCGCCGCAGTGCGGCATCCTCGGCATGCACGCCATCCAGGACCGCCCCGTTGCCCGCGACGGCCAGGTTGTCATCCGCCCGATGATGTACCTGGCTCTCAGCTACGACCACCGCCTCGTCGACGGCAAAGAGGCCGTCACCTTCCTCGTGAAGATAAAGCAGGCCATCGAAGACCCCGCCCGGCTTCTCCTTGGCGTTTGAACCAACGGCATCAACCGCAAGAAACGCTAAGAGCGCAGAGACGAGCACGGTAAACACATCTCCGATCTTTGTGATCCCAGCGTTCTTTGCGGTAAATCTTCCGTTTCCCTCTCCGTGTCCTCTGTGCGCTCTTTGGTGAAATCCTAATCATGCAATCCTTCGACGTCATCGTCCTCGGTGCCGGCCCCGGCGGCTACGTGTGCGCGTTCCGCGCGGCGCAGCTCGGACTCAAGGTCGCCCTCGTCGACAAGCGCCCCACCCTCGGCGGCACCTGCCTCAACGTCGGTTGCATCCCGTCGAAGGCATTGCTCCACGCCACCGAGCATTTCGCCTGGGCCAAACACCACGCAGCCGAGAGCGGCATCAAGCTCGGCTCCGTCGAGATCGATGTCGCCGCGCTGCTGAAGAAGAAGGACGCCGTCGTCGCCAAGCTCACAGGCGGCGTCGCCCAGCTCGCCAAGACCCGCAAGATCGCCGTCTTCACCGGCACCGCCAGCTTTACCGGCCCGAAGACCGTGCGCGTGACTGCGAACGCGTCCGATCAATCCGCAATCCGCGATCCGCAATCCGCAATCGTCGCCGATTTGTCGGCGACCCACATCGTCATCGCCACCGGCTCCGCTCCGGTCGAGCTGCCGTTCCTCAAATTCGACGGCCAGACCATCGTCTCCTCGGACAACGCCATTGCCTTCGACTCCGTGCCGAAGCATCTCGTCGTCGTCGGCGGCGGCGCCATCGGCCTTGAACTCGGTTCCGTGTGGGCGCGTCTCGGCAGCGAGGTGACAGTCGTCGAATTTCTCCCCAAGATCGTCGCCGCCTACGACGACGACATCGTCCGCACCTTCACCCGCCTCCTCCAGAAACAGGGCCTCAAGATCGAGACCGGCGCGAAAGTCACCGGCTACGCCAACGGCGCTCTCACCGCCGAACGCGACGGCAAACCGCTCGCTTTCCCCGCCGACAAAGTCCTCGTCGCCGTCGGTCGCCGGCCCTTCACCGACGGCCTGAGTCTCACCGCCGCCGGCGTCGAGCTCGACGAGAAGAAGCGCATCAAGGTCGACGCCCATCTCCGCACCACCGCTGCCGGCGTCTGGGCTATCGGCGATGTCGTGGCCGGGCCGATGCTCGCCCACAAGGCCGAGGAGGATGGCGTCGCCGTCGCCGAGTGGATCGCGGGAAAAGCCGGCCACATCGATTGGGACGTCGTGCCCGCCATCGTCTACACCGATCCGGAAGTCGCCAGTGTGGGCCTCGGCGAGGATGCAGCAAAAGCCCGCGGGCTCGACGTACGCGTGGGCAAGTTCAACTTCGCCGCCAACGGCCGCGCCCTCGCCTCCGGCGCCGCCAACGGCTTCGTGAAACTCGTCGCCGACGCCAAGACCGACCGCCTCCTCGGCGCGCAGATCCTCGGCCGCGGCGCCGGCGAGCTCATCGGCGAAGTCGTCGCGCACATGAGCTACAGCGGCAGCGCCGAAGACTTGGCCCGCACGATCCACGCGCATCCCACGATGGGCGAAGCCGTGAAGGAAGCCGCCCTCGCCGTCAGCAAAAGCACCCTGCACGCGCTGTAGCCGCCACAGGCTGCCTACTGATGCAGAGCACCGGCTGCGATAGCCAAACTGATCCCCGCACTTACGCGCCGAGCTTCTTCACGACGGCGGCGACGAGGGCGTCCATCGTCGTGTCGGCGGCCTCGAAATCCACGGGCAGCCCGGAACGCCGCATCACCTCGGAAGTAACGGGGCCCAGACTACCCGCGAACGGACGTTTCGCACCCGGGCGCGGAGCGAGAGTCGATGCCTGTTTCACGAACGACTCCACCGCCGAGCCGCTGGCGAAAAGGATCGCATCCGCGCCTTGCTGACGAAAATCCGCCGCCACATCGCTGCCGCCGGCTTCGGCATCTTCGGTCGCATAGACGGGCAGCTGGTCGACGATCGCTCGCTGCTCGGTGAGTCCGTTCACCACCACATCGCGGTTCCGGTCGCCGGTGACGACGAGCACCTTCAAATTCTCCACCGACTCGAAGGCGCACAACGTCTCCACCAGCGCCTCGCCCACGTGCTCTGTCGGCATCACATCGACATCGAGGTGGAGCGCGTGCAGCTCCTTCGCGGTGCCTGGACCGACGGCCGCAAAACGTGCGCCGCCGATGGCTCGGATGTCCCGGAAGCGACGGAAGAACTCGGAGAAGAAGAACCGCACGCCATTGGGGCTGGTGAAGACCAGCCACTGGTAGTCGGCGATCGCGCCGAAAATCTCGTCGCCGGTCTCGGCATCGACAGACGAGACGATCTCGATGAGCGGCAACTCGATGACCGTGGCGCCAAGCGCGGCGAGCTTGTCGCGCAGCTCGCCCGACTGCTCCCGGGCACGGGTGATGACGATGCGGCGGCCCTGGAGCGGGCAGGAGGCTGAATTCGCTTGGTCCAACGACATGCCCCCAAGAACGGGGCGCAGGGAGCGCACGTCAAGACGGACGAGAGCCCCTGCGCAACGCCACGCTGCAGAATTCTCTGATCGAAGACCAGTTCAGGCTCGCCAATGCGCGGTTTTCACAACTGCATCGGCGTCGCCCACCGCCGCCGTCCGACCGGCAGCGTCCCCACACCCCACCAACCCACATATCGTCATGCTCGATTTGCTACGGCAACTCGATAGACAGATGCTGTTGTCGGTCAACAGCTTCAACTCCCCAGCTTGGGATCCCATCATGTCCGCCCTCTCGGAGGGATGGACTTGGATCCATGTTATCGGAACCATTCTATGGCTGGTCCATCTGCGCTTCGGCTGGCGCGGCCTTGTGCTGAGCGTGTTGTGCACCGGCGCGCTTTACGGCTTCACGGCCATCGGCGTGAAGATCATCAAACACTCGGCCGAGCGCTTGCGCCCCTTCCTCCAGAGCGAACTGGCCCCCCTGCTCCACCTCCCCGATCACCTGCCACACAGCGCCTACGGCTTCGTTTCCACACACGCGGCGGCAGCCTTCGCCTTTGCTGTGTTTGGCGCGCTACTGCTGCACCGCCGTTGGTCCACATTGTCGCTCCTGTTCTGGGCCTGCGCTGTGGCCTACAGTCGAGTCTACCTCGGAGTGCATTTCCCCGGCGACGTGATCGGAGGCGCGCTGTGGGGCTCCGCACTCGCCGGCATCGCCTACACGCTCTGGCGGTTCATCCCCTCGCGTCTCTACGTTCGGGCATCGCTCCTTCCTTCCGTGGAGACGGTCGTCCCCGCGCGCGCCGGTTCGTCTACGCTCTGAGTACCCGTGCAGCGAACTCCGATGGCGCGCTGCCATCGTAGCGGGCAACCTGTCTGCCGCGCCCCTCGCGGTATAGCCTGACCATGCCGTCCGCCGCGGCATGGGCAGCAAAGGCGACCTGGCAACCGGCACCAGTCAACGTCTGGAACGCCCGCTCCAGCTCCACTAGGCGACGTGTCTCCGCATCGAACAATGGTGCGTAGCGCGCAGCGTCCTCACGCCGGCATTGCACCGCCACCGCCCCCTGCCCGACCGCAGGCACCATCTCGTCGAGCGTCAGTGGGCGGAAAACCACGCCGGGCCAGGTACGGATGCCCAGGCGGTTCAGGCCGGCCTGCGCGAGAATCGTCGCATCGGATTCGCCCCGGGCGATCTTGTCGAGCCGGGTATCCACGTTTCCGCGAATCTCGGTGAAATTCAGCCCCGGGAAAAGCGCCGCGATCTGGCCGCGACGCCGAGGGCTGCCGGTCGCCAGTGTCGCCGGGGTCCGGACGCCTTCGCGCAACACAAGCACATCGCGGGGGTCCTCTCGCGGCAGGTAGCCGGCGACGACGAGGTCGCCCGAGTCCGCCTCGCCGGGGAGATCCTTCGCGCTGTGCATTGCCAGCTCCGCCTCGCCGCAGCGAAGCGCGGCCTCTATCTCGGCAGTGAAAAGACCTTTGCCGCCCTGCTTCTCCAGCGACCACTCCAGCTTCCGGTCGCCGGTGGTGACAACCTTCAACGCCTCAAACGCCACGCCGGGCATCCGCGCTTCCAGGTGCTCGATCACGAGCTGCGTCTGCGCGAGCGCGAGCGGGCTTTTGCGGGTGGCGATGCGAAGCGGAGTCACGGTGTTCACGCTGCCCTCGCCACCCGGTTCGGCGCGAGCCGGATCTTCACCGTATCCCGCGCTGCGCTCCACGCATCCATTCGCAGGGCCTGCTCACGCCACAGCGCTGAACTGAGTGCCGACGGTCTCCCGCGCAAAGCCGAGCTGGGATGCGCGGTTGTAGAGCTGCACCGCGTAGGCCAGCCGCATATCCCGCGGCAATACGCTCGCCTCGAGCGCCGGCACGACTTCCTCGGCCTGCGCATCCTCTCCAGGCTGCTGGTTTTCAAGCGTGGCCGACTGCTGGAAGAGCACCACCTTGCCGTCATCCTTCTCCTCGGGACGGTTCGGCTGCTGCCGCCTCTCATCGGATTCGAGGTAGAGCGTGCTGTTGGTTTTTTGCCGCTGTTCCTGCTGCAACGCCGCTGCGCGCTCCTGTGCTCGTTGCTGCGCACGCTCCCGCGCCTGCTCAGATACATCCAGTCGCAGGTGAGGATAGACGTCGAGGCTGGCGCTGATGGGCTCGATCATGAGGCCGAGCGTGATTCGAGACGCAGGCTATCCTCCCTCCCCGTTTTGGCAATGGAGTCGCAGGCGCCGTGGGACCTCATCCGGCTTGCCACCCATGATAGAGCTAAGGATATATCCCTATATCCGGCGGACCGTCACCAGGGTGAAATCGTCGTGGATCTGCTCGGTACCGGTGAAGCGCTGCATGCGTGCGATGATGCCGTCGTTCACGGCGGCAGGCAATAACTCGCCCAAGTCGCGCAACGCCTCGGCCACCCGCTCGCCGGAAAACTCCTGCCCGGCGTTGTTGGGCGCCTCCGTGAGCCCATCGGTGTAGAGCACAAAAACGTCACCAGTATGGAAATCCACGCGCTCCTCGACCAGTACGGGGCGGAACGTCTCGTCCGGAACTAGCCCCACGGGCATGCCCTCGGAACCGATGAACTCGGTCTGCACCGTGCCATCGGCACCGGCATGCCGCAACAGCGGCAGCTCGTGACCGGCCCGAGCGAAACGGAGCTCGTCGCGCGCCGGGTCGACGATCGCATAGATCATCGTCACGTACATGCCCTGACGGATCTCGCCGCCCATCGCGGAGTTGACCTCAGCTAGCACTTCGGTCGGCGATTCGAGGCGCAACGCGACCTGGCGGAGGTTCGTGCGGCAAATCGCCATCAGCAGCGATGCCGCAATTCCCTTCCCGGAGACATCGGCCACAGCCACACCAAGCCGTCCGCCAGGCAGAGGAATGAGGTCGTAGAAATCGCCGCCCACCTGCTGCGCAGGTCGGTACCGCGCATCGACTGCCAACCCGGGAACGACGGGCGACTGCTGCGGGACAAGCATCTGCTGGATGCTGCTCGCCAGAGCGAGATCGAGGTCGAGCTGACGCTTCTCCAGTTGGTAGCGCAGCAGGCTCTGGTTGTGGATGGCCATGCCGGCCTGCTCAGCCAGCGAGCATACCAACGAAAGATCGTTCGCCGTGAATGCCAGACCGTCGGCGGGATTGACGACGCACAGCACCCCGAAGAACTCGCCGCGAAAATGCACCGGAGCCGCGATGAGCGAGCGTATCCGCAATGCCGGATCGTCGTGCACAGCGACGCGCGGGTCCCCGGCAGCGTCAGCCACCAGAACGGGCCGCCCGGTGCGGGCCACGGAGCCGATCACCCCCTCGGAAGCGGAAAACTCCTCCGAGCGCAGGATCAGCTCGAGGAAGCGCACGCGTGTGGACGCCTTCGCACGGATCTCCGCGTCAATCGTCCGCTGCGGCGGAAACAGCCCCTCCACCGCCACACCGCGCAAGGTGTCGCGCTCCATGCGCTCGTAGAGGCAGGCACTGAGAGCCCCGGTGTTAAGCACGGCAGCATGGACGATGCGCTGCAGCAGCGCCTCGCGGCTGAAGTTCTCGCCCAGCGCCTCGACCATGCCATGCATGAAATCGACAACGAGCTGCTTCTCCTGCGCGATCAGTTGCTTGTCCTCGGCGTTCTGCTCGGCCTCGCGCCGCGCATGCCGCATCTGCCAAAGGCCGATGAGGAGTCCGAACAGGGCGCCTAGGAGAAAATATGCCATGGTGGGGCGGGCAACGTGGGTACGACCTGACTTATGGCTTTTCGTCACGCCGGGGCGAGCCTTCTTCGCCAGAAAGCGGTGACACTCCCGCCAGCACCGCGCTGCGACCGTCCGGTATTTCGAAGCAAGCGGCAGTTGTCTCAGCTCCGCTAGCCCATGTCGCCCGGCCTCCCCTCATGCCTCCGGCAGCCGGAAACAGGCAGCGCCTAGCTCCGGCCGATGCCGGACCTCGAGCACATCGTACAGCTTCTCAAGCTGCCGCACGACCTGCCCTAGCTTCGGATCGTCGGCGACCAGAAGCAGCATGCGGCTCGTCGCCCGCCCGGGCTCGGGCACGCAGATGATCGCCTCGAGGTTGAAGGCACGGCGAGCGAACAGCCCGGTGATATGCGACATCGCTCCTGGGTGGTTGCGCACCCGCAGTTCCAACACGGTGGTAGGCAGTGTGATGGTTGACTCAGTCATGGGAGGAGTATGTCGGAGTTGCGGTGAGGGTTTGATGATTGGCGGCACCGGGAGGGACCATCGGCAGGACGTTGGCTGTCGGCTCGATGGGAATGTCGATCAGGCACGGGCCCGGCTCGGCCAGCGCCTCGGCGAGCTGCCCGAGCGGGTCGCGACCGGGATCGATCCTGGCCCCGCGCACCCCGAAGCCGCGAGCGATCGCGGCGAAATCCGGCGACGACTGGAACCGCGACGCCGAGTAGCGGCCGCCGTAGAAAAGCTCCTGCTGCTGCCGCACAAGGCCGAGGTGCGCGTTGTTGAACACCAACACCGCCACCGGCAGCTCGAGGTCCGCCAGCGTCGCTAGCTCCTGGATATTCATGAGGATCGAGCCGTCGCCGCTCACGCACGCCACGCGCTGTCCCGGTGCGGCCAACGCGGCACCGATCGCTGCAGGCAGCCCGAAACCCATTGTGCCAAGTCCGCCGGAGGTGAGAAACATGCGCGGACCGGCGACCGGGAACGCCTGGGCCATCCACATCTGGTGCTGGCCCACATCGGTCGTCACAATCGCATCGGAGGGAAGCATGCGCGCAAAAGCGCGGATGAGGTTCACAGGATGCAGCGGAGACTCGTCCACCGGCGGATGCCGGAGCGGATGCGCCGCGCGCAATTCGGCCGCCCGTGCCCGCCAGACCGGATGCCGCCGCTCTGGAAGCCGATCGAGCAGGCGCCGCAACGCGTCGGCCGCATCGCCCACGATGCCCAGCACTGCAGCGCGGATCTTGCCCAACTCGGCATGATCGATGTCGAGGTGCGCAAACCGCGCCTGTGGACAGAAATCGGCGACATTGCCGGTGGCGCGGTCCTCGAAACGCGCGCCTATGGCGAAGATCGTGTCGGCCTCGCGCATGAGCAGATTCGTGCCCTTGCCGCCATGCATGCCCAACATGCCCATATCGAGCGGATCGCCGGCGGCGAGAGTACCGAGCGCGTGGAGTGTCGTGACCGCTGGCGCATCGAGCCGGTGCGCCAGTTCGCGGGCCAGCTCGGCCGCACCGGAGGCGACCACACCGCCGCCGATGTAGAGCAGCGGGCGCTCCGCGCCGGCAAGCAGCTCCGCCAACGACTCGAGCTGCGACTCCGGGCACGGCGGCGTGCACTCGCGGCGGCCCGGTTCCGGCCACGCGGAGATGTCGGCGCGCGCCGTAAACACATCCTTCGGGATGTCGATGGCCACCGGTCCCGGCCGGCCGGACTCGGCGAGTCGGAAGGCCAGCGGCACGGTTTCAAGGAGCTCGTCGAGCGAGCGCACGAGGAAGTTGTGCTTGGTGATCGGCAGAGTCAGCCCGTAGGTATCGACTTCCTGGAACGCGTCGGTGCCGATCAGCGGTTGCGCCACCTGGCCGGTGATCGCCACCAGCGGGACCGAGTCGAGGTGCGCGTCGGCGATGGCGGTGAGCAGGTTCGTGGCACCCGGTCCCGAGGTGGCCAGACAGACGGCGGCGCGGCCGGTCACCCTCGCCATCCCTTGGGCGACGAACCCGGCGCCCTGTTCGTGGCGGGTGAGGATGTGGCGGATGCCGCTGCCGTGCAGAGCGTCGTAGAACGGCAGGATCGCGCCGCCGGGTATGCCGGCGAGTGTGTGGATGCCCTGGCGCTCGAGCAGCGTGCGTAGGATGGAGGCTCCGGTGTGTTGCATGATGGGAGGCGTTTGTGGACGCCCGCCCCGGTTCCGCGCCCGACGAAGCCCCGATAAACGAAAGCCCCCTCCGGCGCTGCACCGGAGGGGGCGAAATTCATTGGTTCGCTCAGCCCCTTCGCGGTGCGCAGGTGACTACTACGACGACCAGAAGGGCGGCGAGCGAGCTGCGGTTGGCGTTGGAGAGGCTGAACATTTCGGGAGGCAAGAAGAGCGCGAAGCCTGCCCCTGTCAAGACAGGGCCAGGGAGAACAACGCCAACAAAAAGGCCGCCCGTCGAAAGGCGGCCAGCGATTGGCGAATGCGGCGCGGAGAGCTCAGTAGCGGAACACCACACCGAGTTTGAACCCGTTGCTGTCCTCATCGAAATCACGGGTGTAGCTGCCCCGCACACCGACCGTCTTGTTGAACCAGTAGTTTGCGCCGATGGTGCCGTAGTAGCCGGCCCCCTCGTCCCACTCGGTGTAGTCGTAGCAGCCGAGCGCGAGGATGATCGCGCCCTTCTCGCTGTAGGGGATCTCCACGCCGGTGCTCACGTCGTAGAAAAACGAGTTCTTCCGGCCGGTGTAGGTGTAGCTAAGGTAGTCGACATCCTCGTCCTCATAGCCGATCCGGCCGGTGACGAAGCCCTTGATCCCCTTGTCGAACTCCATGTAGCCGGTTGCGGCGGCCGAGATACTCCACGCCCGCACGTCGAGACCGTCGAAATCGAAATCGTAGTCGCCGTAGCCAGCGGCGATCGACAGATCCAGTCCCTTGATGGAGGATGGCACATTGAGTTCCACACCGGCCGACCGGATGTCGGCGTGCTTGAAGTCGACGTAGCCGAGGTCGAACGCTCCATAACGTTCGCCGACAAGCCCGGAGGACTGGGCGACTGCGGCCGAGGCCGCACCCACCAGCACCAGAGAAACGATCATATTGCGCAGTTTGTTGGTCATGCGCCTCGTTCCCTATCCGGGGCGATCCTCGGAAAGCAACACCATCTTTTCGTTACACTTGCTTTACGTCGCGGATGCGCGGATTCCGCCCTACCCCGCCAGTTCCAGCGCCGGCTCGAAAGTCAGTCCAGCGCCCTCCTCCGTCGCTCCACGCTGCCGGGCGCGGTCCATCCAGGCGGCGAAGGCGATCATGGCGGCGTTGTCGCCGGTATGCCGCGGCTCGGCGGCGAACGCCGGCACGCCATGTCTGCGACCCACCTCGGCGATGGCGGCACGGAGTGACCGATTGTTGGACACTCCGCCTGAGAGTCCGACACTGCGGTACGCGCCGCCCTCGAGCGCGGTCGCCGTCTTGCGCGCGAGCGCATCGACGATGGCCGCCTGGTAGCTCGCGCAGAGGTTGTCGAGCTGCGCCGTCACCTCGGCGTCGGTCATCTTCTCGAGCGTGTAGCGCAGCGAGGTCTTCAGGCCGGAGAAGCTGAAATCCAGCGTGCCGCGAGAGTTGTTGCCCCGTGGAAAGTCGAAGGCGTCGGCGCGCCCGTTCGCGGCATGCTTTTCGATGAGCGGTCCTCCGGGATAGCCGAGACCGAGCAGCTTGGCGCCCTTGTCGATGGCCTCGCCGGCCGCATCGTCGAGCGTCGAGGCGAGCACCATGATCCGGCGGCGCTCGTCGATGGAGAGCAGCACGGTGTTGCCGCCGGAGACGAGCAGCCCGAGATGCGGCAGCAGCTTCGCAAAGCGAGCCTCGAACTCCGCCGGATTCTCCGCATGGAGAGCGATAAACGGCGACCACGCGTGTCCGCGCAGATGGTTGCCGCCGACCAGCGGCACACCCCACTCCAACGCCAGCGCCTTCGCCGTGGCCACACCCATGGCCAAGCATGCAGCCAGTCCGGGCCCGCGTGTGACGACAATCTGTGCGATCTCCGACGGAGGGCATGCGGCGGTGGCGATCTTCACCAGCGGCGCCAGATGGCGCAGATGCTCGCGACTGGCGAGATCCGGCACCACGCCTCCGTAGGCCTGATGCAACGCGATCTGGCTGTGAACCCACTCGCCGCGTAGACCGTGCGCGGGATCGAAGATCGCCAGGGCGCTTTCGTCGCAGGAACTCTCGATAGCAAGGATCATGGAATTGAAACGGCTTCACCGGCGCCCGCCGTCGCTTGGCCACCGAGGGCCAACAATCCGTGCACCACGTCGAGCGCAGCCTCGAGCTGACGATCGGGGATCGGATCGAAGTCGAAACGCGACTTGAACTCCTCGGCCGAGGCGAAATCGCTGCGCAGCCGCTGGATGCCCAGTTTGCGATCGTCCTCGGCGGAGACGGGCAGCGAAACATCGGGTTCGATGCCCTTGCCATGGATGACCTGGCCGCCGGGCGTGAAATAGCGCGCGGTCGTCAGGCGCAACGCCTCGCCGTCGCCGAGCTGGAGCAGCGACTGCACGGAGCCCTTGCCGAAGGTACGCTCGCCGACGACGACAGCGCGGTGCGTGTCGCGCAACGCCCCGGTGACGATCTCGGCGGCGCTGGCGCTGCCGGAGTTGACGAGCACGGCGATCGGATAGCTCCGGGGTTTGTCGGCCCCACCCGTGCGCAGCTCGCTGCGACTGGCGGCATCGCGCCCCTGGGTGTAGACGGCCAGCTCGCCGTCATTGAAGAACGGTGTCAGCACGTCGACGGCGGCATTGAGCAGGCCGCCGGGATTGTTGCGCAGGTCGATCACAAGCGCCCGCAGGCCTTCGTCCTCGAGCTTCGCCAGCGCTATCTTGAACTCGCCGCCCGTCCGCTCGGTAAACTGCGTGATCTGGATGTAGCCTATTCCCGGGGCCGCCATCGACGCCGCACGGATGGTCTCGACCTTGATGATCTCGCGCACGAGTTCGATCTCCAGCGTGCGCACCACGCCACCGATCGTGCGCTCCAGCCCCAAACGAACCTTCGTACCGGGCTTGCCGCGCAGGCGGTCCACGGCATTGCGCATGACCGGGGCCTCCAGCTCGCGCCCGTCGACTTTCACGATCCGGTCGCCGCGCAGGATGCCAGCGCGCTCGCCGGGCGTGCCGGCGATGGGGGCGATCACGACGACCTTCTCGTCACGGAACTCGATCTGCACGCCGATGCCGCCAAACTCGCTCTTCAGGTCGCTCTGGACCTGCGCGTACTCCTTGCGGTCCAGGAACTCCGAATGCGGATCGAGCCGGCGAACCATCTCCGACAACGCGCTGGTTGTCAGTTTCTCCGGAGTGGCCGCCGCCGGGTCGACATAGCGAGCCCCGACCAACTCGATCGCCCGCTGGAAGCGCTGCACCTGCGCAGCCGTTCCCTTGCTCCGAAACCACCCCCAGCGATCTCTCACCAGCTGCACAAACAGGGCCGCGTTGCACAGCAGCAACGCGAGCAACAGGATCTGGAGAATCCGTTTGAGCATCCGCGCGACTCTGCAAGAAACCACGTCCTAGTCCAATGTTTCCACCGCCCCAAAACGAAGCCGACGGCGATGCCCGTTTTCTCGCGGTTTTCCGGGCGGAGACAGGCGGTGCGCCGACAGGCTTTGCGCGATTCATGGAGCTCGCGCTCTATCACCCCGAGCTCGGGTACTACCGCGGCAACCGTCAGCGCGTCGCCCTTGGCCCGTCCGCAGATTTCTACACCGCCACGAGCACCGGCACCGTCTTCGGCGAACTCGTGGCCGCCGCCGCCGCCAAGCTCCTCGCGCCGGTACGCCCGCAGGACTTCGACTTCGTCGAGCTCGGCGCCGAGCCCGGCGGCGGCGTGCTCGCCGGCGTGGCCCATCCGTTCCGCGAAGTGCGAGCGCTGCACCTCGGCGAGCCGCTCGAGCCAAGCGGCGGATGCGTGGTGTTTTCCAATGAGCTCTTCGACGCGCAGCCGTTCCATCGCGTCGTCTTCCGCGACGGCGCCTGGCGCGAGCTCGGCGTCGCCATCGATTCCGGACACCTTACGGAGGTCGAGCTGCCCGCGCTCTCGCCGCAGATCGAGGCCCTTCGCAGCGGCCTCCCTGCCTCGGCACCTGAAGGCTACCGGATCGATCTTCCTCTTGCGGCCGTGGAACTCTGCCGCCGGATCGCACAGGCGCCGTGGCGTGGTGTCTTTGTCGCATTCGACTACGGGAAGTCCTGGGCGGAACTCGCGAACGACACGCCCACCGGCACCGCCCGCGCCTAC
Organism: uncultured Opitutaceae bacterium; assembly: GCA_964640465.1. Lineage (GTDB taxonomy): Bacteria > Verrucomicrobiota > Verrucomicrobiia > Opitutales > Opitutaceae > CAJCBL01. Next base: position 14,203 of record CAZXHR010000015.1, on the reverse strand, counting down.
CGTGCGCATCTTCAGGAGCGCGATCTCCTCGCCCGTCCCGGTCGACAGGACCTCACCTGCCACATCTGCTGGGACTGGCTCGCGGACGCACTCTCCGCCGCCGGCTTCCGCGACATCCGCCTGGAGTCGCAGGAAGCGTTCTTGATCCGTCACGCCAGCGAGGCCGCCGCCCGCATCGTTTCCGCCGCCAAGCCCGGTCCCAACACCCGTCGCTCGCGTCTGAACGAGCTGCTCCACCCCGGTCTGCTTGGCCAGCGGTTCCAGGTACTCCACGCCCGCCGCTGAGCCCGCACAGCGGTGCCTTGAACCGGAATCGGGCAGTGGAGGTCCGCCAGAGGCTTTGCTGTTGGCAGCGTTCGGATACCTCGCAAGGTAACCGCCAGCCCCACGCAGAACTCCAGTTCTCGCAGAATCGTCAACGCCCCAGTTCCATGCGCACACTCCGCCTGCTCGCCGCTGTCATTGCCTTTGCCCTCTCCCGGATTCTCGCGGCCGTCCCGCAGCCACTCGCCCCCGGCGCCGAGCTGCGGCTCGAGCTCACCCCCGCCGCGCCTAGGGCCGAAATCTCCTTCACCGGCGGTACCGAACGCCTCCTCGCCCTCCGCGTCACCGCTGGCGGCGCGGGCGGCTCCGTGCGCTTCAAGGCCAAGGCCGCGGCGCAGTTCGGCGCCTACGCCGCCACCAGCGATTTCACTTGGAACTTCGACACCGAGCGCGCCACCACCCAACTCTGGGATACGCTCCCACACCTGCCCGCCACGTGGACCGTAGAGGTCGCCATAAACGGCAAACCCACCGGCCCCGTCGCGCTCACGCTCAGGCTCGAGGACCAGGGCGCCGCGCCGGACATTCGTTGGGGCGAGGCGCCGGGGACACTGCTCGTGCGCAACGCCGGCCAGTCCCGTCTCTCCGCCACGCCCGAGCCCAAACTCCTGCTCCGCCACCCGATCTACAAGTCCGGCTCCGTCGCACCCGACATCACCCCCGCCGGCGACGCGCTCTTCCGCCTTCCCGCCGGCGTCTGGCAACTCACGGCCGGCGGCACCGACGCTGGAGTCGTGGAACTGCGCTCCGCGCTGATCCCCGTCTCCAGCGGCGGCGAGACCGTGGTCGACTGGCCGCAGATGCGCGCCCTCGAAGGTGAGGAGTCGAAGGGACTCTCCGAGCTCGTCCTGCGTGACGCCTCCGCCGACGGCGACACCGGCACCTTGCTCGTCGCCGCGCCGATGTTTGCCGAAGCACCGAAACCCGAAGCAGTGCGCATCCTCGAGGGCGGCCAACCCGGCGAGGTGATCTCCGTCGAGTCGATCCCGGCCAAGCTCCACGTCGTCGTCCTCTTCGACTCCTCTTTCTCGATGCGGAAGATCTTCGGCGAGGCGCAGAACGCCGCGCTCAAGTTCGTCGAACAACTCCCGCCCGACTGCACCGTCGATTTCTTCGACTTCGACACGAAGGTGAAGGAGCTCGCCGCGCCCGACCGCGTCGCACTCATCGAGGCGATCCGCGGCATCGAGTCCGACGGCTCCACCAAGCTCTACGATTCGATCATGAAGGGCCTGCCGAAATGCGCCGCCCACCGCCGCAGCTCCATCGTCGTCTTCACCGACGGTTTCGACGCTCAGATCGAGGATCCCGGCTACGGCAGCCGCGCCACACAGGAGCAGGTCTTCGAGGCCGTTTCCGCCGCGAAGATCCCGCTCTTCACCATTGCCTACGGCGAGAAACCCGACGAGCAGACGCTCCAACAACTCGCGACACTCTCCGGCGGCGCCTACTACCGCGCGCAGGCCGATACCATCGGCACCGTTTTCGACCAGATCCGCGGCCTCGTCGACCGCGACTACAAGATCACCTACCGCCGCCCAGCCAAGGTCGCCGCCAGCAACACCCCGGTCGTCACCCTCGTCCTCGACGTCAGCGGCTCGATGGACATGGATGCGAAGACCCCCGGCTGCGGCCGCCGCATCGAGGCCGCCAAGGATCTGCTCCGCGGGTTCTTCGGCCGGTTGCCCGCCGGAAGCGTCACGCAACTGTTCACCTTCTCCAACGATGTCCGCCTCGCCCAAGTGCCGACCGCCGAGCCGTCACGCCTCCTCCGCGCCCTCGCCCCCCTCGCCGCCGGTGGCGGCACCGAGCCGCTCCAGGCCACCAAGGCCGCCCTCGCCTCGCTCGAGAAGATCCCCTCACGCAACCGTTCGCTGCTCTTCATCACCGACGCCGCGCTCCAGGTCCCCGACGGCAAAGCGCGCAAGGACTTCGAGCAATACCTCGCCGACCTGAAGGCGCTCGATGTCCACTCCGTCTGGGTCGGCATGGTCGGCGAGAAGGACAAGGCGCCCTTCGAAAACGCCGCCGCACTCTCCGGCGGCAGCTATGTCGTCAGCCCCAGCACCGAGGCCATCGCCCAAGCCCTCGCCTCGCTCGAGAAAGCCCTCGCCGATCCGAAGTCCGGCAACGAGGTCGCCGTCGAGATCCTCATCGACAAGACCGACGACAAGGGTGCCCACCACCTCCACGGAGGCACCGGCCTCTTCCCACTGCCCGTCTCCGCCAACACCGCCGAACACAGCGTCGGCTGCCTCACAGCGAGGCTCACCAACTCGCCCGATTCCCCACAGCTCACCATCAACTTAGCAGGCACCGCCTCCGCCGATTCCGCCAAGCCGGCGACGTCCGCACCCACCGCCGATTCCATCGAGCTCAACCGCATCGCCATCGGCAAGTCCGCCCGCAACGAGGCCGCCGAGTTCACCGTCGACGAAGTTCGCCTGTATTCGAAGCTCCACGGCTTTGAGCTCCCGTCCGGCTACCGCTTTGTCGAGCTCCACGTCACCCTGAAGAACATCCTGCCCGAGCAGAAGGTCTTCATCCCCGAGAAGGGCGCCGCACATCCGGCGAGCTGGGTCGGTACCGGCAAGGTCCGCGGCCGGACCGTCACCGCCATCCCGCCCTACCTCATCACAAACCTGCGCAACCACGTCTTCCTGCGATGGAACGACTCCGCCGAGGTCCCGCTCTCATCGCTCTCGCTCCTCGACCCCGCGCCGCTCTTCCTGCCCGACGATCCCTCCGTCCTCGTGCAACCCGGCACGCCGCTCACCGGCCGCCTCGTTTTCCTCGTGCAGGGCACGAATCTCCAGCAGGCGTCACTGCACTTCTACGACACCGCCTACGCGCACCTCGACCTCGCGCTCGTCGGCCCGCTCGCCGCGCGCCCGTCCGCGCTCACGGCGCTGCCGGCCAAGGCCACCGCGCAACTCTCCGACACCTTCACGCTCTCCTTCCTCGGCGCCGCCGACTCTCCCGAGCCCGTCGCTGGCGTCTCCCCCGGCAAGACGAACGTCTTCCGCACCGTCCAGCTCGGGCTCGAATCGCGCGTGCAGGCGTTGCTCGCCGTGCAACCGACCGAGAGCTTCGACCTCCTCGTCGGCACCGACAAGGGCCCGCTCTCCACGCCGCTCGCGCCGCTCACCGACCTGCTGCCCGGCGGTCTCTACCGCCCTGCCTCGCTCGCGCCCGGCTCGCACAACCGTTTCCAGCAGCTCTACTGCCTGCCCGCCGCACTCGCCGCCGCGCAGTCCGCGCTCTTTGTCAAAACGAAGACCAAGGACGTCGTCATCCCCTTCTCGGCGCCGCTGCCGCTCCACCTTTCGACCACGCCCGTCGACCCCGAGACCGGCCTCGCCATCGCAGTGAACTCGGTCGCCCTCGCCGGCAAGGAGTCCGGCCTCGACAAACCGATGATCGTGGCCGACGTCACCATCGCCGACGCCGACGACAAGTACTCTACCAGCCTCGGCAACCACTTCGTGCTCGTGCGGGTGAAGGAGCCCGGCGGCCCCTTCGTCGATCCCGATGCGCCCACCTTCAAGCGGAAGCTGAAGCAGATCGGCAACCAGGCCGAGCACAAGGGACTCGGCGGTTTCGCCACCGACGAGTCCGAGAAGATCACCCCGCATCGCGTCGATCCCGCCACCGCCGGCCTGCTCTTCGGCTTCCCGGTCGGCACCGTGATTCCGGACGGCGCCACGCGCCGAGGCGTGCTGCTCTTCAACCCGCCCACCGAGGGCGAGTGGGTGCTGGCGTTCCATGGACGCGAACTGGCGCGAATCACCGCGCCGCTCGCCACCACGCTCCCCACCGCCGACACCTTCCTCGTCGCCCGCCGCCCCGCCTACCCGACGCTCGACGACCGCAACGTCACGGTGCGCATCGAAAAGTTGGTGGCCGAGCGCGCCAAGGCCGGCGCCTTCAAACACCTCGCCCGCGACAGCAAGACGGCCACGCCGAAGACCGACGAAGCCGGCACCACCATCCCCGCCGCGCTCGAGCCGCCTCCACTCACCGTGGCCGGCGCCGCCGCGTGGAAGGCACTCCTCGCCGCCGACGAGGCTGCGCTCTGGAAGACCATCGCCGCGCTCCGTGTCCAGGCCTCCGCCGAAAAACCCTGGGGCGTCCACCTCTCGCCCGAGGCCGTGCTCACGCAGCACTCCGGCACGATCTCGGACCTCGCCGACCTCGCGCGCCAGTGGTACGCCGCGCACGGCATCGCGATCACTGCGCAGCAGGCCGCGCTCTCCGACGCCGGCACGCAGCGCCTCCGCGCCCGGATTCCCTTTGGCGATCTGCCCGCCCAGATCCCGTTGCTCGCGACTCCGCAGGGCACTTGGCCCATCCCCTTCGCCACGCGCGACGCCGAGTCCGCCACCTTGCTCGCCGCCGGCGCGCCCACCGCGGCGAAGCCCGCGCCGTCCACCACGCAGATCACCGTCTCCGTTCTCTGCACACCGCTCGCCTCCAACGCCGCCGCAAAGATGGGCGACATGGGCAGCGCGCTCGCCGGCGGCAGTGCCGGCGGCGAGAAGCGTTTCGTGCTCTGGAACGAGTCGCTCCCAACCGCCGCACTCTCGCGCGACGCCGTTGATCTCTTCCTCTTCGAAACCGGCGGCAAGGACCCCGAACTCCGCGCCCAACTCGAAGGCCCCGATGGTACGGTCGGCGGCACAACCGGCATCAAGATCCTGGAATGGAACCCCGTGCGCGAACTGATCGAGATCCGCACGCCCGGCCAGAAGGTCCGCGTGCTCGAACGCGAACTCGGCGAGACGTCGCTCGCCGGCACCCTGCACAGCCTCGCCATCGCCGCGCCCGATCTGCCCGCCGAATCCGCTGCCGCGTTTGCGCAGGCGTTCGCCGCGAAGAAGTCAGCCGAGACACCCAACCACCGCTCCATCGCGCGCTGGCTCAACCGCACGCGTCTCGCGAAATTCCTCACCGCGCAGACGCGCTGGGAGGAGAAATCCGCCGCCGCCCTCGGCGTGGGTCTCTCCCGCGCCGCCGCGCCACGCGTGCTCATCGCCACCGTGAGCGCCGCACCCGACGGCAAGCTCAACCAGTCGTTCGACCTGCGCCAGAGCGAGCCGCTCGTCGCCGGCGACCCCGCCGCGTGCAACTCGTTCCGCCTGATGAGCGGCCTTACCGCCACCGCGTTCGAGGGCCGCACCACCGGCGGCCGCTCCGTCCTCGATTTCTGGAAGTCGCCCGACGACTTCATCGTCGTCTCGCCGAAGAACCGCGGCCGCTTCGCCGCCGACCTCAAGACGAAGGGCTTCCCCGCCGCCGTCGTCGACCGCGTGAAATCCGGTCCCGAGGTGCTGTTGTTCTGCAAGTACCCCATCGACTTCGGCGGCGAGCCGCTCTGGGGCTGGCTCGCGATCAACCCCGCAACCTACGCCGTCACCTCGACGCTCTCCACCGGCGAGAACGGCGCACTGGAGGACGCGATCATCGAAGCCGTGCCCAACGCCCTCACCTACGCCATCGGCTTCATGGTCGGCGTCGACGCCTCCGTCTGGTCGGTCTCCGCGTTCTCTCTCGAGGGCCTACCCTACGAGGACGTGCTCGCCGAGGCCGAGAAGTTCGCCGCCGGCATCGCCGAGAACTTCAACGGCATCGGCGTTGAGCCCAAGGAGGTCGCGAAGGAGCTCTGGAAGCGGTTCAACCTCTTCGGTTCCGAGTACATGGAAGGCGGCGAAAGCCACCGCAAGTTCGCCTCCGGCTACTCCGACGGCGTCGCCCTCTACTTCAAACGAGCCCGTGGCGGAAAATAGCGCGACAAGTATCCTGCCGTAGCCCCGTTCATCCACTAAGCGGCCAACGGCATTTCGTTGGCCACCTGGCGCCCTCGAACAGCGGGCGCCAACTGCGTCCTCGGCACCGTTCACCTTTCATAACGACACCACCCATGCGCGCATTCCATCCGATCCGTCTTCTCCTTTGCACCGTATTCGCTCTGGGCACCACATTGTTCTCCGTCGCACAGGACGAGGAGACCGTCGCGCCACCACCCGCCGTGCTGAAGGCTTCGGAGAAACTCGAGTTCGCGCTCACACCCGAGGCCCGCAAGGCGGCTTTCACCTTCGCCCACAACGCCACCCGCCTCTTCGCCCTGCGCCTGACCACCGCCGACGCCGAGACCGACGTCACCCTCACCGCCCACGCGGAGACCGCATTCGGCGAATACACGCTGAAGGGCGACGTCACCATGCAGTTCCGCGGCGCCCGCGCGCTCTCGCAACTCTGCGACAGCCTGCCGCAGTTCCCAGCCACTTGGCAGTTCATCCTCGAACTCTCCGGCAACGACTCGCGCTCCGTCACCGTGCAAGTCGAGGACCAGGGGCCGGCTCCGGCGATCCACTGGGCCGAGCCGCTCGGCACCCTCGTCGTACGCAACGCCGGCCAGTCCCACCTCAAGGCGTGCCCGGAGCCATCGGTCAACGCATGGCACCCGCTGTTCAACAGTTCCGAGGCCAGCCCCGACCTCACCCCGCACGGCGACGCCGTCTTCCGCCTGCCCGCCGGTCTCTGGCAACTCGTCGCCGCCGGCGCCGAAGGCGTGAGCGAGCTGCGCTCCGCGCTCATCCCCATCTCCAGTGGCGCCGAGACCGTCGTCGACTGGCCGCAGATGCGCTCGCTCGAAGGCGAGCAGCTGCGCGGCCTCAACGAGCTTCGCCTGCGCGAAGCCGCCGCAGATGGCGGCACCGGCCGCGTGCTCGTCGCCGCGCCGATGTTCCCGAGCGCTCCGCCGCGCGAATCCGTGCGCGTCGTCGAGGGCGGGCAGCTGGGCGAAGTCCTCTCCGTCGAGCCGGTGCCGGCGAAGCTGCACGTGGTCGTGCTCTTCGATTCCTCGCTCTCGATGCAGAAGATCTTCCCGCAGGCGCAGGCCGCCGCGCTGCATTTCGTCGAGTCGCTGCCGCCCTCCACCACGGTCGAGTTCTTCGACTTCGACACGAAGATCCGCGAGCTGCCGGCCGGCGATCGCGCCGCGTTGCTCGACGCCATCCGCGGCATCAAGGCCGACGGCTCCACCAAGCTCTACGACTCGATCATGAAGGGCCTCGCCAAGTGCGCCGGACACCAGCGCAGCGCCATCGTCGTGTTCACCGACGGCTTCGACGCCCGCATCGAGGACCCCGGCTACGGCAGCCGCGCCACCGCCGACGAGGTCTTCGCCGCCGTCGCCAAGGGCGACATGCCCCTCTTCACCATCGCGTATGGCGAGAAGCCCGACGAACAGACGCTCCAGCGCCTCGCCAAGGACTCCGGCGGCGCCTACTTCCGCGCCCAGGCCGACACCATCGCCGACACCTTCGATCGTATCCGCGGTCTCGTCGACCGCGACTACCGCATCACCTACCGGCGTCCCGCCAAAGTCTCCCCGGGCAACACGCCCGCGATCACCGTCGTGCTCGACGTCAGCGGCTCGATGGACGAGTCCACAGCCACCGAAGGCTGCGACTATCGCATCGAGAAAGCCAAGGACCTGCTGCGGGGTTTCTTCGGCCGCCTGCCCACCGGCAGCACGGTCGAGCTCATCACCTTCGCCAGCACAGTGAACGTGGCCCAGGTTCCCACCGCCGATCCGTCGCGCCTGCTCCGCTCCCTCGCGCCGGTCGAGGCCGGCGGTTTCACCGAAAACGTCGCCGCCGCCCGCGCCGCGCTCCGCTCCCTCAAGTCGATGCCCTCGCGCAACCGTTACCTGCTCTTCGTCACCGACGCCGCGCTCGACATCGGCGAGGACGAGCGCCCCGACTTCGAAACAATACTGCAGGGATTCAAGTCCAACGGCATCCGCAGCCTCTGGGTCGGCATGGTCGGCGAGGAGGAGCGCGCCCCGTTCGAAACCGCCGCGTCGCTCTCCGGCGGCAGCTTCGTCGTGAGCCCGGACACCGGCTCTCTGGCGAAGGCGCTCGCGTCTCTCGAAAAGACCCTCAACACGCCGCCGCCGCCATCCCAGGAGCTCGCCGTCGAGGTGCTCATCGACAAGCCCGACGCCTCCGGCGCCGCGCATCTCCACGGCGGCCACGGGCTCTTTACCCTGCCCGCGCCGGCCGTCGTCGAGGAGGCCGGCGTCGGCTGCCTCACCGTCGCCATCAACTCCACACCGTCCGTGGCGCACCCGGCCGCGCAGCCCGCCGCGGACTCCGGCAGCAACGACATCGCAGAACCCGCTACGGCAGCCGAGGGGAAAACCGCCCCGGAGCGCCCCGCTCCGCGCAGATCCGCCACAGTCGCCGACTCTATCAAGCTCAACCGCATTCCCCTCGGCTGCACCGCCAAGAACGACGCGGTCGAGCTCGCCGTGCACGAGGCGCGTTTCTACAAGCGGCTCCACGGCATGGATGCGCCGGACGGCCATCGCTTCGTCGAGCTCGACGTCACGCTGAAGAACATCCTCCCGACCCAGAAAGTCTTCATCCCCGACAAGGGCGCCACGCACCCCGCCGCCTGGGTCGGCACGGGCCATGCCAAGGGCCGCACCGTCACCGCCGTGCCCGCCTACCTCATCCCCGACCTCCGCCACCATCTCTTCCTGCGCTGGAACGACTCCGCCGAGGTCCCGCCCTCCGAGCTCTCCGTCCTCGATCCCGAGCCGCTCTTCCTGCCCGCCGATCCCTCGCTCCTCGTCCCGCCCGACGCCCCGCGCCGCGGCCGGCTCGTCTTCCTCGTCGAGGGCGAAGGCATGGAGCAGGCGTCGCTGCATCTCTACGACACCGCCTACTCGCACTTCGACCTCGCCCTGGTCGGCAAGCTCTCGCCGCGCCCAGCCGCGCTCGCCTCGCTGCCCACCGTGGCGGAGGGGAAACTCTCCGAAACGTTCAACCTCCGCCTCCTCGGCCACGCCGATTCCGCCGCCGCCGTGCGCGGCGTCGCCCCCGGTCCAGGCAATCTCTTCCGTACCGTGCAACTCGGGTTCGACTCGCAAGTCCAGGCGCTGCTCGCGCTCGACCCGACCGAGCGCTTCGGGCTCGTCGTCGCCACCGACAAAGGCCCCGTGGGCGTGCCGCTCGCACCGCTCACCGACCTCCTGCCCGGAGGGCTGTACCAGCCGGCCTCGCTCGCGCCGGGCTCGCACAACCGGTTCCAGCAGCTCTACTGCCTGCCCGCCCGCCTCGCCGCCGCACCCGCCGCGCTCACCGTCGGCATGAAAGACAGCGAAGTCGTCCTTCCGCTCGGCGTGCCGCCACCGGAATTCCAGCTCGGCCTGAAACCCGACCCTGACGACGGCATCGCCATCCGCGTCAACGCCTTCGCAGCCGCCCCTCGCTCCGAGACGCTCGCGCAGGACATGCTCGTCGCCGACGTCACCATCGCCGATGCCAAGGACGGCTTCGCCACCGCTCCGTGCGAACTGTTCCGTCTGGTGCGCGTCGAGAAGCCCGGCGCGCCGTTCGTCGACCCCGACTCCCCCTCCGAAGCGATGCGGCCGCGAACGTACGACGCCGGCGACCAGAGCAAGGGGCTCGGCGGCTTCGCCTCCGACGAACTGGTGAACGCGAGACCGCAACACGTGGCCGACGCCACCTCGACGCTGCTCTTCGGCCTTGGCAACGGAACCGCCGTACCCGACGGCGCGACACGCCGCTACGCGCTGCTCTTCAACCCGCCCACGGAGGGCGAATGGGTGCTCGCCTTCCACGGTCGCGAGCTCGCACGCTTCACCGCTCCGGCGGGCGCGCTGCCCGAGCCCGACCGCTGGCTCCTCGCCGCCGTCCCCGACTATCCCCAGTCCGACGGCACCGCGCCCGAGGCGACGATCGAACGCCATGTGGCCGATCTGGCCGCCCGCGGCCATTTCCGGAGCCTCGCGCGAACCGTGCCCTCCACTCCGGTCGCCGACGAATCAGGGCGTATCCTGCCGGCCGAGCTTCCCCCGCCGCACCTAACCGCAGCCGGCATGGCCGAATGGTCCGCACTTCTCGCCGCCGACGAGACCGTGCTCTGGAAAACCCTCGGTACACTCGCCATCCAAGCCGATGCCGGCGATCCGTGGCGCAGCCGATCCGCACCCGAAGCCGTGCTCACGCAGCACTCCGGCAGCCTCGGCGACATCGCCGAGCTGGCCCGCCGCTGGTACGAAGCCAAGGGCGTCGCGATCGTTCCGCTGCGCACGTCGCTCACCGAGGCCGGTACTGCCAGCCTCCGCCGCCGTTGCCCGCAGGGCGAGCTGCCGCGCGAGGCGGCCTTGCTCCGCACGCCGCAGGGGATCTGGGCTGTGCCCTACGCCCAGAAGGCGGACGCAGTCGCCGCGCTGCTTGACCTGAAGGGCCAGCAAACCGCCGCGCCGTCGCCGGAGTCGACCCGCGTGACGATCAGCATCGTTTGCCGGCCCGTCGGCAAAAGCGCCGCTCAGCAGATGGGCGATTTCGCCAACGCGCTCGGGGGCGGCGAAAGCGGCGACGAAACCACCTTCTCCCTCTGGAACGACAACATCCCCACCGCGGATCTGTCCCGCGATGCACTCGATGTCTTCCACTACGAGGACGACGGTAAACTTGCGGTTGCGCTCGAGACCGTCGGCGGGCGCATCACGGCGAAGAGCGATGTCGACACCCGGGAGTGGAAACCGGTCCGCGAGGCCATCGAGATCCAGACCGCTGGCGCAGTCCTCCAGACCTTCACCCGCGAGCTCGGCGACGCGCCGCTGGTCGGCACCTACCATTGCGTGGGCATCGCCACGCCCGATCTGCCTCAGCCCGCCGCGGCGGCGCTCGCCGCCGAATGGGCCAAGCGCAAGTCCGCCGAAGCGCCCAACCACCGCTCGCTCGTCCGCTGGCTGGGCCGCGCGAAGCTCGCGACGTTCGTCGCCCTGCAAAGCCGTTGGGAGGAGCTCACCGCGCCAAGGCTCGGCGTCGCGCTATCCCGCGCCAGCACGCCGCGTGCGCTCGTCTTCACCGCCTGCGAGGGCGCCGATGGCCGGCTGAGCCAGTCCTTCGATCTCACGGCAAGCACGCCCACCGTTTTCGGCGAGCCGCAGGCCGTGGCCGCGTTCCATCTCATGCAGGGGCTGGCCGACAGCGCCTTTGAGGGATCGCCCCTCGGCGGGCAGTCCGTCACCGATATTTGGAGCAAGACGGGCAGCCTGGTCCTCGTCTCCCCGGCCAGCCGCGAGCGGTTCGCCGAGTCTCTCGCCGCAGAGAATCTGCCCGAATCCGTCATTCGCCACGTGCGCGAAGGCTCCGAATACCTGCTCTTCGCCTCCAAGCCGGTCCAGGTACGCGGCCGGGCGGTCTGGGGCTGGCTCGAGATCGACCCGCGCACCTACCGCACCCGCTCGTTGCTCTCGACCGGCGAACACGGCATGGTCGAATACCTCGTGGAAAAGTACGTGCCCGACTCCGCCTCGTACACGCTCGGCTTCATGGTCGGCGTCGACACCTCGGTCTGGTCGGTTTGCTCGTTCACTCTCGAGGGGCTGGAGTACGCCGAGGTCATGAAGCAGGCCGAGCAGTTCGCCAAGGAGCTGGCCAAGAACTTCAACAACATCTCCGAGAACCCGAAGTTCTCCCTCGGCGGCGGCGTCACCCTCAGCCGCGACGGCGTGAAGTTCAACGACGACGCCGAGTCGAACTTCCGAAGCTTCGTCGACGGCTACAACGCCGGCGTCGCGTACTACTTCAAGTCCGCCGGCGGCAGCTGACCATCCCACATCGCTCCGCGATCCCCCTCCGCCGCCTCTCTTCCGCCCCCGCAGGCATGTCAACCATTGGTTGACATGCTTCTGTCAACGCCCTGAAGCCGACATCTGGAATGGAGTGCCCGGCGACACGACAGCGCGGGCCAGCACGTGCCGCTCGCCAAGCGTCCGTTGCCCACTCGACGAATGGGACTCGGTTGACAATCCGCCGGGAGGGTTTCCCCGGGCATTTGCCCGTTGCCAAACCGGGGGCCGGCTTCAACCGTGATCCCCTTTCCCATGATTTCCTGGTTCTTCAAACGTTTCGCCGGCCGCCACTACCGGAAGTTCATCCAGTCGTGCCAGCCCATCGTCGCGAAAATCAACGCGCTCGAAACCGAGTACCAGTCGCTCACCGAGGAGCAGCTACGCGCCAAGACCGACGAGTTCCGCACCCGCGTGAAGGCCGGCGAGTCCCTCGACGCCATCCTTCCCGAGGCCTTCGCCGCGGTGAAGAACGCCGCCCGCCGCCTCTGCGGACGCACCGTCGTGGTCTGCGACCATGAGCTGGTCTGGAACATGGTTCATTTCGACGTGCAGCTCATCGGCGGCATCGCCCTCCACCAAGGCAAAATCGCCGAGATGGCCACCGGCGAAGGCAAGACCCTCGTCGCCACCCTGCCCCTCTACCTCAACTCGCTCACCGGCGAGAACGCCCAGCTCGTCACCGTCAACGACTACCTCGCCCGCCGCGACTCCCAGTGGATGGGACACCTGTACAACTTCCTCGGCGTCTCCGTGGGCTGCATCCAGCAGCAGATGCCGCCGAACGTCCGCCGCGAGATGTACGAACGCGACATCACCTACGGCACCGCCTCCGAGTTCGGCTTCGACTACCTGCGCGACAACGGCATGGCCACCCGCAAGGAGGACCAGGTCCAGCGCAACCACTGGTACTGCATCGTCGACGAGGTCGACTCCATCCTGGTCGACGAGGCGCGCACGCCATTGATCATTTCCGGCCCCGCACCCGAGGAGCGCGAACAGCCATTCACCCGCCACAAGCCCGGCATCGAGCGCCTCTTCGCCGAGCAGACGCGCCTGTGCAACCGCCTCATCTCCGAGGCCAAGACCCTCCTCGCTCTGACCACCCGCTCGCAGGACGAGACCTACACCGCGCAGCTCCAGATGCTCCAGGTGAAGGCCGGCATGCCGCGCAACAAGCTCCTCCAGCGACTCATGGAGAGCTCCGAGTTCCGGAAGCTCCTCGACAAGATCGACCTGGAGATGAACACGGACTTCCGCCGCGACGAGTACTACAAGCTCAAAGAGGAGCTCTACTTCGTCATCGACGAGCGCCAACACCAGGCCGACCTCACCGAGAAGGGTCGCACCTTCCTGCGTCCGGACAATCCGGATGCCTTCATGATGCCCGATGTCGCCACGGCCTACATGGAGATCGACAAGGACACCACCAAGTCCCCCGCCGAGAAGGAGGCCGCCAAGGTCCAGCTCCAGGAGCTCCAGGAACAGGTCTCCGAGGACATCCACGCCATCTCCCAACTCCTCCGCGCCTACAGCCTCTACGAGCGCGACGTCCAGTACGTCGTCTCCCCCGACGGCAAGATCGTCATCGTCGACGAGAACACCGGCCGCATCATGCCCGGCCGCCGCTGGTCCGACGGCCTGCACGGCGCCGTCGAGGCCAAGGAGGGCGTCGCCATCGAGCGCGAGACCCGCACCTACGCCACGATCACCATCCAGAACTACTTCCGCATGTATCGGAAGCTCGCGGGCATGACCGGCACCGCCGAGACCGAGGCGCTGGAGTTCATGGACATCTACAAGCTGGCCTGCGTCGTCATCCCGACGAACAAGCCCTGCATCCGCAAGGACTCCAACGACCTCATCTTCAAGACCCGCCGCGAGAAGTTCGGCGCCGTCATCAAGGCCATCCAGGCCGCCCACGAGAAGGGCCAGCCCGTCCTCGTCGGCACCGTCTCCGTCGAGTCCTCCGAGGTGCTCAGCCGCATGCTCCGCCGCACGGGGATCGTCCACTCCGTCCTCAACGCCAAGTACCACCAGCAAGAGGCCGAGATCGTCGCCCGCGCCGGACAGCGCGGCGCCGTCACCATCGCCACCAACATGGCAGGTCGTGGTACCGACATCAAACTCGGCGACGGAGTCGCCGAGCTCGGAGGCCTGTTCGTCATCGGCACCGAGCGCCACGAGTCCCGCCGCATCGAC
>CAZXHR010000014.1:0-39510 GCA_964640465.1 uncultured Opitutaceae bacterium | reverse complement strand
GGGGCGGCGTACTCGGCGGCGGGGGAGAGGGATACCTCGTGGGTGCACTTGGGGGCGAGCTTGAGGAAGTCGCGGCCGGTGAGCTTCGACTTCTGCTGCTGGATGGCACAGGCGACGGCGGGATGGAGCAGGTCGCGGAAGAGCGTGGATTTGCCTGCGCCGGAAGGACCGGCGACCATGATCAGGCGGCCGAGCGGGAGGCGGAGATCGAGGTTCTGGAGGTTGCGGAGACGCGCACCGGTGAGAGCCTGCCAGGAGGTTGGCTCGATTGCGGATTGCGGATTGCGGACTGCGGATTGGGCGGAGGTGGAGGGCGCGGAGGTGGATTTTGCGCGGGGTTTGGTGGTGGGTTTCGGCTCACCGGGACGGTTCGCCCTACCTTCGGAAACGTTCCGGTACTCTCCGCGGATGGGGTGCGGGATGCCTTGGTCGAGGTAGAGTCCGGTGAGGGAGTTCTTGTTCTTGCGGAGGTTGGCGGGAGTGTCGTCAGCGAGGAGCTGGCCGCCGTGGCGCCCGGCGCCGGGGCCGAGGTCGAGGATGCGGTCGGCGTGGTCCATGACGACGTCGTCGTGCTCGACGACGAGGAGAGTGTTCCCCTTGGCGCGGAGCCGCTCCATCGTTGCGATGAGCCGGTCGTTATCGCGTGGATGCAGGCCGATGGAGGGCTCGTCGAGGACGTAGAGGACGCCAGAGAGGTTGGAGCCGAGCTGGGAGGCGAGACGGATGCGCTGGGCCTCGCCGCCGGAGAGGGTGTCGGCAGAGCGTTCGAGTTCGAGGTAGGCGAGGCCGACCTCGTCCATGAACTTCAGGCGTTCCTCGATCTGCGGGACGATGTCGCGGACGATGAGCTTGCCGCGGGCGTCGAGCTCGAGATCGCGCAGGGCCGCGAGGAGTTGCGAGGGCGTGCGGTGGAGGAGCTCGGGCAGCGAGAGAGCGGGGCCGTGCTTGAAATACAGTTTCACCGAGCGGGCGATGCGGTTGAGGCGGGTGCCGCCGCATTCGGGGCAGGTGTGGAACTGGGCGCCGGAATCGTCGTCCTCGAAGAGGTGGGCGAGCTCGGCGATCTCGGGTGGCGTCTCCTCGTCGTCCTTGTCGGCCTTGAGCATCCAGGGGGCGAGACGGCCGTGGCCGCGGCAGACCGGGCACCAGCCTTTCGGCGAGGCGAAGGAGAAGTCCTTCGGGTCGAGCTCGGGGAAAGTCTCGCCGGTGGCGGAGTCGGTGCGGGTGGTGGAGAACCAGGATACGATCTTGCCGTCGGGGAGCAGGAGGAAACAGGTGCCGTGGCCGAGGCGGAGGGCTTCGCCCAAGGCAGAAGTAGGAGTGCGGAGTGCAGAAGTCGGAGCGGGCGTGGACGGAGTGGACGATCTGGACTTGGTGGACGATGTGGACGAGCGCGGACGGGCCGGAGGTGTGGCGGTGGGGGCGAGGTTCTTCAGATCGGCGATCACGACCTCGACGTTGTGCTCCTTGAAGCGGTCTAGCTTGGAGAAGTTCTCGACGAGGAGGAGGCGGCCATCGGCACGCATGAGGGGGTAACCGTGGTCGCGGATCCAGTCGGCGATGGGCTGGTGGTGGCCCTTGCGGCCGCGCACGAGTGGGGCGCAGAGATAAAGGTGCTTCGCCTTCTTCGCGGTCGGTGTGGCGAGGGTGGCGAGGAAGTGTTTCTCCAGTTCGGCGGTGGTGAGGGCGCGCACCGGATTTCCGGTGACGGGGTGGTGCTGGATGCCTAGCTTGGCGTAGAGGAGGCGGAGGTATTGGGCTACCTCGGTGATGGTGGCGACGGTGCTCTTGCGACCGCCGCGGGTGAGGCGCTGCTCGATGGCGACGGTGGGAGGAATGCCGGTGACGCGGTCGACGGCCGGGCGCGGGAGCTGCTCGACGAACTGGCGCGCGTAGGGCGACATCGACTCCATGAAACGGCGCTGGCCTTCGGCGAAGACGATGTCGAAGGCGAGGGTGGACTTGCCGGAGCCGGAGACGCCGGTGACGACGGTGAGCGAGCGCAGCGCGATGGAGAGCGAGAGGTTGCGGAGGTTGTTCTCGCGGGCCCCCAGAATCTGGAGCGAGTGCGGTGGCGTGGGGGCTGTGGTAGTTGGGCAGGTTGCGACGGATGGGATGGATGAGAATGATGGGAGTGATGGCTCGGCGGCGAGAGCGAGCGGATCGGCGACGGTCGGGCCGGCGAGCGCAGCTCGTAGGTAGGGGGCGGTGGCGGTGCGGGTGAGGGCGACCTGTTCGGGAGTGCCCTCGGCCACGATACGGCCACCGGCGGCGCCGCCCTCGGGCCCGACCTCGATCAGCCAGTCGGCGTTCTTGAGGACATCGGTGTTGTGCTCGATGACGACCACGCTGTGGCCGCGGTCGACGAGGGCGTGGAGCACGGAGAGGAGCCGGCCGACATCGTGGCGGTGGAGCCCGGTGGTGGGCTCGTCCAAGAGGAGGAGGGCGGAGGATTGCGGATCGCGGAATGCGGATTGCGGATTGGCGGAAGGGGCGGAGCACGTGGTGTCCGAGGCGGTGGAGGCTTTGTCACGTATTACGTGACAAGTTCCGGGGGTGGAATCGCCGCTCGTGCGAGCAGCGTCGCAGACTGCGGCGGCGGACGAGGAGGAATCGGAATCGAAACTCTCACGAGTTTCGCTACGAATGGGAACGGCGCTGCCGGTGAAGGTGCCGAGGTATTTGACGAGCTTGAGGCGCTGGGACTCGCCGCCGGAGAGGGTGTTGAGGGGCTGGCCGAGGGCGATGTAGCCGAGGCCAACGGTGTCCAGCGGCTGGAGGCGCGAGCGGATGGCGGGTTGCCCGGCGAAGAAGTCGAGCGCCTGGCGGACGGTGAGCGCGAGGACGTCGGCCACGCTGCGGCCATTCCAGGTGCAGGCGAGGATCTCGGGCTTGAAGCGGCGGCCTTCGCAGATCGGGCAGGGGACGTAGACGTCGGAGAGAAACTGCATCTCGACGGCCTCGTAGCCGAGGCCCTGGCAGTGGTCGCAGCGGCCGTCGCCGGCGTTGAAGGAGAAACTGGATGCGGAGAAGCCGGCTTCGCGGGCGGCCTCGGTCGACGCGAAGAGGGTGCGGATGGCGTCCCAGGCCTCGCTGTAGAGGGCGGCGTTGGAGCGCGGGGTGCGGCTGAGCGGCGACTGGTCGACGAGGACGATCTCGCCGAGTTGCTCGATGCCGTGGATGGCGCCGATGGTGGCCGGGTCTTCGGCGAACTGGCGGCGTGCTGCGAGGAGTCCCTGGTAGATGACGTGGTCAAGGAGCGTGGACTTGCCGGAGCCGGAGACTCCGGAGAGCGCGACGAAGCGGCCGAGCGGGAGCGAGACGGCGAGGTCGTGGAGGTTGTGCTTCGAGACGCCGGAGAATGAGAGGCGCGGCGTGGCGCCATCGACGACGCGTCGACGCGCTGGCACCGGGATGAACTTCCGGCCGGAGAGATAGGCTCCGGTGATGGCGGCGCGGGAGGCGAGGAGCGCGGGGACGTCGCCTTGGAAGACGACGTGGCCGCCGCCGGCGCCGGGCTCGGGCCCGATCTCGATAACGTGGTCGGCGGCGCGGATCATCGATTCGTCGTGCTCGACGACGACGACGGTGTTTCCGGCGTCGGTGAGGGTGCGGATGATACCGACGAGGCGGTCGATGTCGCGCGGGTGGAGGCCGACGGAGGGCTCGTCGAGGACGAAGAGGGTGTCGACGAGCGAGGAACCGAGGCAGGAGGTGAGGTTGACGCGCTCGACCTCGCCGCCGGAGAGCGTGCGGGACTGGCGGTCGAGGGTGAGGTAGCCGAGCCCGACCTGCTCCAGGTAACGGAGACGGGTGAGGATGGCGTCGAGGGCGATGTCGGAGGAATGCGGATTGCGGATTGCCGATTGCGGAATGGGCGCAGGCGTGGGGGTGGGGCTGCCGTGTACGCTCAAGGGATGGGCGTCGCAAGACGACGCCCCTACCGCAGGCGTGGAGGCGGAGCCGAGCGGATCGCCGCTCTGGCGAGCGGCGCCACAGGCGGAGTCGAAACGCCCACGCGTTTCGCCACGGGAAAGCGCGGCGGCCTGTTTCTCCAGCAGTGCCAGGAGTTCGGAGACGGGGAGCTGGTAGAGCTCGGGGAGGGCGCGGTTCCGCCATTTCCAGCAGAGGGCCTCGGGCTGGAGACGGGTGCCGTGGCAGTCGGGGCAGAGGTCGTAGCTGCGGTACCGCGAGAGGAAGACGCGGTAGTGCATCTTGTAGGTGCGCGCCTCGAGGTAGCGGAAGAAGCCCTTGAGACCGTACCAGGCGGCGGGCCACTCGACGCCGTTCTCGCCGTAGCCGGGTTCGCCGTCGATCACGTAGGCGCGCTGCTCAGGCGTGAGCTCGCAGAAGGGAATGTGCGTCGGGAGCTTCTTCTTCTTCGCGAAGCCGAGTAGGTCGCGCTTGGACTCGCCGAAAACCTCGCCCTCCCAACATTTGATGGCGCCGTCGTCGATGCTCAGGGTCTCGTCGGGGATGGCGAGGCGGTAGTCGATGGCGATGATGCGGCCGAAGCCGCGGCATTTGGGGCAGGCGCCGAGCGGGGAGTTGAAGGAGAACATCGCCGGCGTGGCGGGGCGGAAGAGGCGGCCGGTCTTCGGCGAATGGAGCCCGCGGGAGTAGTGGCCGAGCTCGCGGAATTGCGGAATGCGGATTGTGGATTGCGGATTGGGCGCCGGCGTGGCGGCGGAGTCTGGGGTGGAGGTTTCGACTGGGGGGCGAGCGGCGCCACAGGCCTGGGCGGAGAGAAGGTCGCTCTCGGTTGTGGCGGCAACGCGGTCGGTGCCGGCGTCGGCGCGCTCACGCGCGTCGCTACCGGAGACGGCTTCGCAAAAGAGTCGAACTTCGCCTTGGCCGAAGTGGAGTGCGGTCTCGACGGCTTCGGTGAAACGCGGCTTGGCGTCGGCGGCGATGGCGATGCGGTCCTGGATGACGAAGAGCGTGGTGGCGTTGGCGAGGAGGGTGTCGCAATACGACGCCCCAACCGCAGGCGTGGAGGCGGAGGCGAGCGGATCGCCGCTCTCGCGAGCGGCGCCACCGGAAGCGACGGCGGCGTTGTGGCTTTTGCGAGCGGCGCTGCGGTCGATGCGTTTGCGAGCCGCGCCACCTGGGGCGGAGGAATCGATGCGCTCACGCGCATCGCTACGTGGAACGGTGGAGTCGGTGCGTGCAGGCGCATCGCTACGGGCTTCCAGGAGCTCGTCGACGCGGTGGAGGGTGCAGGCTCCGGTTGAATCAGGAATCAGGACGCGCTGGTAGGACTGGCCCTGGAGATTCTCGAGGATTTCGCGCCACTGCATGTTGGCGGGGCGGGTGACGGCGAAGACGACGAGCACGGTGCGGCCGGCGAACTGCGCGGCGGACTTGGCCCAGATCGTCTGTGGGTTGTCGTCGTCGACGCGCTCGCCGGTCTCGGGGTCGTAGCAGGAGGCGACGTGGCTGAACCAGACTTTGAAGTAGTCGCAGAGCTCGGTCATCGTGCCGACCGTGGAGCGCGAGGTCTTTACAGTGTTGCTCTGCTCGATGGCGATCGAGGGGCGGATGTTCTCGATGGAGTCGACCTGCGGCTTGGCGAGGAGCTCAAGGAACTGGCGGGTGTAGGCGCTGAACGTCTCGACGTAGCGCCGCTGGCCCTCGGCGTGAAGCGTCTCGAAGACGAGCGAGGATTTGCCCGCGCCGCTCAGGCCGGTGACGACGACGTAGCGGCCGAGAGGGATGTCGAGGTCGAAGCCCTTGAGGTTGTTTTGGCGGACGCCGCGGAGGCGGATGGATTCAAGCGCAGGCATGTGGGAAGCCGGCGAGGGTGAATCAGGACGGGGCGTCGCGCAACCCGGGTTGCGTCGAACGGTCGGTGGCCCGGCGCGTCACGGCGGGGGCAGCTTGGATGAACGGCGCGCCGGGGTCAGGACCGGGCGCGGAGGCGCTCGAAAAGCTCGAGGTAGGCGCCGACCTGGCGCTCGGGATCGAAGTGTTCGCGTGCCCAGGTGCGGGCGGCGGCGGACATGGCGGCGCGGCAGTCGGCACGCCTGAGCAACTCGGCGAGCGCGGTGGCGAACCCGGTGTGGTCGCCGGCGGGGACGAGGCGGCCGGAGGCGCCGTCGCGGAAGGTTTCTGCAACGCCATCGGTATCGAAGGCGACGACGGGGAGGGCCGCGCATTGCGCCTCGACGAGGAAGTTGGGCAGGGATTCGTAACCAGGCTGTGAAGCCAGGGCGGCGATGCTGGCGCCGCGGTAGAAACGCGCCGGATCGGATTGCCAGCCGTGGAAGACGACGCGGTCGGCGATGCCGGAAGCGGCGGCGAGACGCTCGCAGCGCGGGCGTTCGGGGCCGTCGCCGACCAGTTCGAGTTTCCAGTCGAGGGAACGCGGGAGGGTGGCGCAGATGGCGATCAGCTCGGCGTGCCCTTTGCCCCGGCGGAATTGCGCGACGTTGAGGATGATCGGCGGCGTGACCGGGGCCGGCTCGATGGCGAGCAGGCCGGCGAACAGCAGGGCGTTGGGGATGACCGTGCAGCGCTCGGCCGCGCCGGCGTGGGCGACGAGCGTGCGGCGGGCGAATTCGGAGTTGGCAACGACGTGGCGGGTAGCGCGCAGGGAGCGGCGGTAGAGCCAGGGCAGCGATTTGCCGGTGCGGACGGTGGCGACGACGGCGGCATGCGGTAGCGCGCGCTGGAGCTGGGTGGCGCGGCAGTTGGCCATGCGGCCCATGCACAGGACGATGTCGGGCGCGGCGGCACGGGCGGCATTGACGAGTCCGGGGGCGAACCAGTCGAGCCGTGTGTCGAAAGACTGGAGGGCACGCAGGTAGACACTGGT
The DNA here is from genome assembly GCA_964640465.1 of uncultured Opitutaceae bacterium. Taxonomy (GTDB): domain Bacteria; phylum Verrucomicrobiota; class Verrucomicrobiia; order Opitutales; family Opitutaceae; genus CAJCBL01. The sequence continues at coordinate 32,693 of CAZXHR010000014.1, read as the reverse complement.
ACCGGCGAGATCGGTGGCGAGCGCACCGCCGGGACGGAAAGTGATCAGCGTCACGACATGGCCGCGGGCGGCGAAGGCGCGAGCGAGGAAGACAGTCTGCCGCTCGGTGCCGCCGCCGCGCAGCCAGTCTTGGACGAGGAGAATTTTCATTGCTCCACGGGGCATGGCCGCGACAGTCGCGGCGAAACGACGATGAAAGACGGCTTCTTCAATCAGGTGCTGCGCTGGCTGGTGCTGGCGATGGGTGTGGCGTTGGCGGCGAAGATCGTGCCGGGCATCCATTGCGCCGACGGCATGACGCTGCTGGTTGTCGTGGTTCTGCTGAGCCTGTTCAACGCCTTTCTGAAGCCGGTGCTGGTGATCTTCACGCTGCCGTTGGTGGTACTGACGGCAGGGCTGGGCCTGTGGCTCATCAACGCCTTCCTGCTCTGGTGCACGGGGCGGCTGGTCGAGGGATTTTACGTCGAGGGAATGTGGGCGGCGTTGCTGGGCTCGCTGATCATCAGCCTGGTGAACATGGTCTTCATCCGCTTCATTGGACCGAAGCGACAGGGAGGGTGTCGCCAGTCGGCGGAGCCGCCGCGGCCGACGCCGCCGCCCGGCAAGGGCGATGTGATCGACGTGTGAGTCCGAAGTAGTATCGGAACGAGGGCGCGCTGCGGTGGCGCTGGCGCCATAAGGCGGCGCTGTGGGTGGAAAGCGGCCCCACTGTCCGTCATAATAGCGTCGCGGACCGGGGCTTTCCCGGTTGACCGAGGCGGGGCGGGACGACGACGTTGCGGGCCTACCCACAAACCGGAATCGCCACCACCATGTCCGAAAACACCACGTACGATCTCATCGTCATCGGAGGCGGGCCCGCGGGCTACGCCGGAGCCATTCGCGCCGGGCAGCTCGGCAAGCGCGTCGCCTGCGTCGAGATGGAGCGCGCCGGCGGCACCTGCCTGAACTGGGGCTGCATCCCGACCAAGGCGCTGCTCAAGAGCGCCGAGCTCTACAAGACGTTCCAGAAAGCGGATGCCTACGGGCTCTCCGCGCAGGGGGTGGGATTCGATTTCGCGAAGATCGTGCAACGCTCGCGGGGCGTGTCCGACCAGATGGCGAAGGGCATCGAGTTTCTGTTCCGCAAGAACAAGGTCGACTACGTGGTCGGCAAGGCGTCGCTGCCCGCCCCCGGAATGGTCGAGATCGTCGACGGCGCGAAGAAGGGGACGATCCTGAAGGCCGACAAGATCCTCGTCTGCACCGGCGCGAAGCCGAAGCGCATTCCCGGGCTCGATGTCGATGGCAAGCGCGTGATGACCTCGCGCGAGGCGCTCGCACGCACCGATCAGCCGAAGTCGGTCGTGGTCGTGGGCGCCGGGGCGATCGGCGTGGAATTCAGCTATTTCTACAACGCCTTCGGCACGAAGGTGACGCTCGTCGAGATGCTCCCGCAGGTCCTGCCCGTCGAGGACGAGGAGGTGGCGCGGCTGCTCGAACGCAGCTTGGCCAAGCAGGGTATCGCCATCCACACCGGCACGAAGTGCGAAGATATCCGCGTCACGGACACAGGGGTGAAACTGAAGCTCGTGAAGGACGGCAAGACGGAGGAGATCGAGGCCGACGCGCTGCTGCAGGCTGTGGGCGTGGGCGCGTACACCGAGGGGCTTTTCGGCCCGCGCGTGAAACCGGAGCTCGACCGCGGGTACCTGAAAGTCGGCGACGACTACCGGACCAGCGTGCCCGGCCTCTATGCCGCCGGTGACATCATCGGGCCGCCGTGGCTGGCCCACGTGGCGACGTTCGAGGCGGTGAACGCCGTTAACGGTATGTTCGGCGCGGCGAAGCCGGAGCGTGTGAAGCTCTTCCCCGGCTGCACCTACTGTCACCCGCAAGTGGCCAGCATCGGGCTCACCGAGAAGGCGGCGAAGGCGAAGAAGCTCGAGTACAGGGTCGGCAAGTTCCCGTTCACGGCGTCCGGCCGTGCGGTCGCTGCGGGCGATTCCGAGGGTTTCGTGAAGATCATCAGCGACACAAAGACCGGCGAGATCCTCGGTGCGCACGTGATCGGCGGCGAGGCCACTGAGCTTATCACCGAGTTCGGCTTGGCGATGAACGTGGAGGCGACGATCGACGAGATCCACCACACGATCCACGCGCACCCGACGCTCAGCGAAGCGCTCGCCGAGGCCGCGGCTGCGACACACGGCCAGGCGATCCACATCTGAGCCGGCGATGACGCGACTCCTTCGTCTTGCGGCGATCGCGCTGGCGCTGGTTGCCGGTTTCATCGCCCACGCCGGCGATGTCTTGTCGGGCGGAGCATCGCGGCCCTGCATCTTCTGCGAGATCGTGGCAGGGCGGCTGGAGCCGGAGCTTGTCGTCTACCGCGACGAACTCGTGGTGGCGTTCATGGACATCGCGCCCGGCAATCCCGGGCATGTGCTCGTCGTGCCGGCGGTCCATGCCGACGACATCGTCGGCACGCCGGCGGAGACGGCGGAGCGCATGATGGTGGTCGCCCAGCGTGTCGCGCGGGCGATCCGCCGTACCGATCTGAAGGCCGAGGGATTCAACTTCCTTGTGAATACCGGGCGAGCTGCGGGGCAGACGGTTTTCCATGCGCATCTGCACGTCGTTCCCCGTTTTGCCGGCGATTCCGGCGGTCACGGCGACCGTCCGCGCCAGCGCCTGACCGTCGAGGAACTGGCGCCGGTGGCGGCAGGTATCCGAGCGGCGCTGGCGGAGATTCCGGCATCCGGGATCGCGCGATAGGGTGACTGGGGGGGATACCCTGGAATTTCTGCGAAATTCCATCGACGCCGTGTGCGAGTGCGGTGTGGAATGGTCGCGAAAAGATGAACGAACAGGCCCCACAGCCTCTGCGTGTGTTCGTTACCGGAGGCACTGCGCCCGAGCGGGCTTTTTTGCGCGCCCAGATCGCGGCTATGCCGGCGCGACCGGCGGTGGTCGAGACCGAGGCGGCCGGCGTCGGCGACGACGCGCGCGAGGATCTGTTCAACCGGCTGATGCAGAGCAATCCCGTGGCCACGGTGTTGCTCCGTTGGGACGACCTGACGATCATCGATGTGAACCCGGCGTTGGTGGAGCTGCTCGGCTTCCCGTCCGAGGAACTGCTTGGCCGGACCGTCGACGAGCTGGACTTTTTCGTCGAGCACCAGAAGGGCGAAACCCTGCTGTTGCGGCTGCGTTCGGCGAGTTCGTTGCGCAGCGTTGAGGTGGAGTTCCGGACCAAGGCCGGTGCGCAGCGGCTAGCGAGCGGGTTTTTCGAGCGGCTGGATCTGGATGGGGTCGGCTATCTGCTTGGGATGTTCGTCGACGAGAGCGAACGCGATCGGGCGGCGAACGAAATTCGCAAACTGGCGGCGTTCCCCGAGCTCAACCCGAACCCCGTGCTGGAGTTCGATGCGACGGGGCGGCTCACCTATTTCAACCGCGCGGCCGTCTCGCTGGCGCAATCGATCGGCATCGAGTCGGTCGAGCAGATGCTGCCCGACGGACATGCCGCGTTCGTGGCCGAGTGCCTGGAGATGCAGAAGCCCAAGCTGCGCTACGAGACGCGCCACGAGCAGCGCACTCTCTCGTGGTCGTTCTACCCGATCGTGACGCACAGCGTCGTCCACTGCTACGTGGGCGACATCACCGAGAAGCTGCAGCTCGAGGAGCAGATCCGACAGTCGCAGAAGATGGAGGCGGTGGGCCAGCTGGCCGGCGGCGTGGCGCACGATTTCAACAATCTGCTCACGATCATCCAGATGCAGATATCCATGCTCCGGATGCGAGAGGCGATGGCTCCCGAGATCGCCTCCGGCGTGGACGAGATCGCCTGCGCCGCAGAGCGGGCCACGAACCTCACGCGCCAGCTGCTCACGTTCAGCCGGCGCCACGCGAAGGCCGCGAAGAACGTGGACCCGAGCGAGATGGTGGGTGGCATGACGAAGCTGCTGCGGCGTGTGCTCGGCGAGGACATCGCGCTGGAGAGCCGGTTTGCCCCGGATCTCCCGGCCGTGTTCGCCGACCCGGGCATGATCGAGCAGGTGCTGATGAACCTCGCCGTGAATGCCCGCGACGCCATGCCGCGCGGCGGGCGGCTTCTGATCGAGCTCGATGCCGTCGCGCTCGACGAGAGCCAGGCCCGGCGGAGCCCGAAGGCGCGTGCGGGGCGGTTTGTCTGCCTCTCGGTCACGGATACCGGTGCCGGCATCGCGGCCGAGAACCTAGTGCGCATCTTCGAGCCGTTTTTCACCACGAAGGAGGTGGGCAAGGGCACGGGGCTCGGCTTGGCGATCGTCTATGCGGTCGTGCAGCAGCACGAGGGCTGGATCGAGGTCGAGAGCGCACCGGGGGTCGGGACGAAGTTCCACGTTTTCCTGCCGGCTGTTGAGCGCGTGGCGTCGCGTGGCGCCGTAGCGGACGGGGCGGGCGGCGAGCCGCTTCCGGGCGGCAACGAGACGATCCTCGTCGTCGAGGATGAGGTGGCTGTGCGGGCCGTGGCGCGGATGGCGTTGCGGCGGCTCGGCTACACCGTGCTGGAGGCCGAGAGCGCCCCTGCGGCGCTACGGCTCTGGTCTGAACTGGGCGCTGGCGTGGACATGCTCTTCACCGACATCGTGATGCCCGGTGGGATGAACGGCCACGAACTGGCGGCGCGTCTCCAGCTTCTCAAGCCGGAGCTGAAGGTTCTTTTCTGCAGCGGCTACACGCGGGAGGCCGAACAGTTCGATCCGGAAGGGAAGGGCAGCGCGCACTTCCTGCCGAAGCCGTACAAGGCCGCGGAATTGGCGGTCGCGGTGCGCCGTGTGCTGGACGACGCGGCCGTGTGAGACGGTCGGCTATGGCTTGCCGGCGGCGGTGCGCGACGGGCGCTCGCGCCGGAGCAGCCAGAGCGTGACGGCCAGGAGTGCGAGATCGCGCGTGAGGTATTTCAGGTAACCGGCACCGCGGACGGCCGCCGGGCGACCGAAGCAGCCGCAGACGATATCGAGTCCGCGCCATGCGGCTTGGCCGAGCGCTGCGAGGAAGACGAGAGTCATCGCGGCGACGAGCCAAAGAGCGGCGCGGCGGTGGCGCGGCCAGAGCAGGGCGATGCCGGTGCACAGCTCGACCCACGGCAGCCAGAGCGCGAGTGCGGGAACGAGCAGCTCGGGCACTGCGCGATAGGTGAGGATCGCGGCGTGGAACGCGGCCGGATCGGCGATCTTGGTGAGGGCCGCGCCGATGAAGACGGTGGCGAGCACCAGGCGGAGCACCCAGTCGATGGTTTTCATCGGGGCGGGGGTAGCCGGACGACGGAGTCGTTCAGCGGTGCGAAACGGATGGCTGAACCGCTCCGCGGTCCAGCTATGAGGAGAAGCCGGAGAGTCTGGAGCGCCTTCATATGCCTCCCTCCTTCAGCCAGGAGGACCAGCCGCCGTGGAGGATGAGGACGTCGTCGAACTGGTACTCGCGGCGGAGCTTCTCGGCGACGGCGCGGCTGGTGCTGCAGGCGCGGTCGTCGCAGTAGACGATCACGCGGGTGCCGGGCTGCCAGCGGGCGAGGACGTCGACGATCCGGGTGTCCCATTCGTCGAGGCTGAGCGGAAGTGCATCGGGAATGTGGTTGCGCGCGAAATCGGCGGCGGGACGCGCGTCGATCCAGAGGACGGGGCTTGGGAGCGCGCGGGCTGCGGCCAGCTCGATCTCGTCGGCGGCGGGAGCATCGCGCAGGAGGGCGCGAGCGCGCGGATCGAGGACGAGCGCGGCGGCGGCGAGCAGGGTGGCGAGACCGAGGATGCCGAGCCAACTGCGCCGGAGCGTTGCCATGGTCACGGGTGCGCCTGGGCCGCAGGGGCCGGCGCGGGCAGGGTGCGCGCGACGAGGTTGAAACTGCGTTCGGCCTGGTCGATGCCGACGAGTGTGCGGACCGTGATCACGGTGTAGTTGATCGCTTCGGCCGGCGGGGTGACCTCGATGTCGAACGCTCGGCGGCTGTCGTCGAGGGTCGTGGTGGCGATGCCGAAGCGCGGATCGCTGCTGGTGACTTCCGCGATGGTGGCGGGGTGCCCTTCGGCGAAGCTGAGGCGCATGTGCTTGGGCGTGCGCGGCTCGCCGGGTTTCCAGAAGACGAAGCGGGTGTCGAAGGATACGAGCGGCTCGATGTCGGCGACGAACTGGAGCGTGGTGGTGACGGAGTCGTCGCTGGTGACGGTGACGCTCGCGCGATAGAGCCCCTCTCGGTTGCGGGGGTCGAAGACGATCTGGATCTCGCCGCGTTCGCCCGGCGCGTAGGTGTTTTTCGCGAGTCGCGGCGAGGTGCAGCTGCAGCCGGCGTAGACGTTGGTGATGGTGACGGGCTTGTCGCCGGCATTCACGAAGCCGTAACGAGTGTGCGCGACGGTCTCCTCGGCGCGGACTTTGACGGCGGCCTCGAGCGAGTCCCACTTGAGCGCGGCGAACGCGGGGAGCGCGGCCGCGAGGGCGAATGCGGCGGCGGCCAGGCGGAGCGGGGAAAACGTGGGCGAGGGGATGTCCATGTCCGGGATTTCAATGACCGAGGCGGGGGTAGTCGAGCACGGGGTGGCTGCTGGCACCAGCGGCGACGGTGGCGACATCGGTGACCATCTCGGGCGGGGTGAGATCGTGGCCGGGGGTGAAGTCGAAGCGGTGGACGCCATCGGCATCGGCGGGGGCGAAGAGGCGCGGGAGGATGTTGTGCGCGGGGACGGTGCGGCGCAGGGGCGAGTCGGGGCGGGCCGGGTAGGGAAAGTTAAGATTGTGGACGGTGAAGGTGCGCGGCGTGGTTTGCCCGAGGAGCTCAGGGGCGATGCGGGCGGCGTGTTGCGCGGTGAGGCGGAGCGTGTCGTGGAGCTCGGGCTCGGGTTTCCCGCCGGCTTCGCGGAGGCGAGCGAAGGCTGACATCGGAATGTCCTGCGAGAGGGCGGCGGCGGGCAGCCCATGGAGGGCTCCTTCCCACGCGCCGCCGATGGTGCCGCTGGCGATGATGAAGGCCAGGGATGTGTTACGGCCGATGTTGATGCCGCTGACGACGCCATCGATGGCCGGAGCGTCGGCGGGTAGCAGGTGGGCGAGGGCGATGTTGACGCAGTCGCTGGGGGTGCCGTCGACCGACCAAGTGGGGCAGCCGAAGCCGCGGTCGGCCTGGCGGGAGCGCAGCGGGCGGTGGCGTGTTTTGGCGGCGCCGATCCAGCTTTGCTCGCCGGCGGGGGCGGCTACGAGGAGACGATGGCCGGCGGCGAGGAGGGCGTGGACGAGTTCGTGGAGGAAGACGGAGTCGAGGCCGTCGTCGTTGGTGACGAGCAGATGCATGCGCAGCGCAGAGGGATGGAGGGGCTCTCGGCGCGTTGCAGCGAAAAAGCGGCGGGGTGTGCGGACCGAGGAGTCAGCAGGCGAGGCGCTGGCGTGCGGCCTGGGCGAGAAGGGCGTGGATGCGCAGGGTGAGCTGGTACGGGCTGAAGGGCTTGGAGAGAAAGTCGTCGGCGCCGGCCGCGAGTGCGAGTGGCCGGGCTTCGGCCTCGGGACAGGCGCTGGCGACGAGGATGGGGATCTGGGCGATCTCCGGGGTGCTGTCGCGACGGATGCGTTCGCACAGGCTCAGGCCGACGATGTCGGGCAGCATTATGTCGATCACCAGAAGTTCGTGACGGAACTGGCGCAAGGCGAGGAGCGCCTCGACGCCATCGTGCGCGACGTGGCACACGTGCCCGGCGGTGCGGAGCGTGATCGCCATGAATTCGGCGAGGTCCGGATCGTCTTCGACGATGAGGATGCAGGTCATAACGGCTCCGACAATCGACCGGGGTCGCTTCTCCCTGCAACCGGACCGCGTGACGAATCGGTGACAATCGCGCGGCGGGACGGCGGCGGGTGTCAGACCAGGGCGGCGAAATCGAGGACGCGCGGTTGGACGAGGCGCTCGAAATCGCGGTAGTGCATCTGGATCAGCTCGGTGTGGGAGCCGGCGTTGAAGGCGATGAAGTCGTCCTCGGTGAGTTCGTCGGCGACGTAGACGGGCATGCTGTAGAGATTGCCGAAGGGCGGCATCGCACCGGTTTCGCAGCCGGGGAAGCAGTCGCGGAAATCGGCCTCGTGGGCCATCTCGATGCGGGTGGCTCCGGTGAGTTCCCCGAGCAGCTCGACATCGACATGCCGGCTGGCCGGGAGGACGGCCATCGCCAGCTCGCCATCGATGCGCACGATGACGGATTTGGCGATCTCACGTCCTGAGATGTGGCTGGCTGCGGCGATCTCCTGAGAGGTGAAGGCGGGCGAGTGCGAGATCACAGTGTAGCGGATCTGCTCGCGATCGAGGTAGTCGCAAAGGGCTTTGAGTACCATGGCAGCTCCTTCTCGGTGGGGTTGATGAGCGGATGGTGGCGGCGCTTTGCCGCGCAGTGCAGTAGGATACTCGCACCGCTGGCGACGTCCACCGGCGCAAGCGGGAAGTCTGCGTTTCCCGGGCTTGCCGAGTGGGAAACGGGCCCCATGCTCGGGGCATGGATTTCCGACAGAAGGCGTTGTCGCTGCTAGTGCTTGGAGCAATCGCCACGACCGGGCTCTCCGCCCGTTCGGGCTTCACTTGGGAGGAGCTCAATACGATCGACCAGAAGTGGCCCCAGTCCCAGTCGACGACAACCGGCCTGCGCTACCTCGTCCTCAAGGAGGGGCACGGCGAGCTGCCGAAGCCCGGCGACATCGTGAAGGTGCTGTACAAGGGCATGTTTTTCGACGGACGCGTGTTTGACCAGACGCGGGACCCGGCGACTCCGTTCCGGTTCCGGCTCGGGCGCGGCGAGATCATCCGGGGCTGGGAGGAGGGCATCGCGATGATGCGGGTGGGTGAGAAACGGATACTCATCGTCCCCTACGATCTCGCCTACGGTTCGCGCGGGCAGCCGCCGCGCATCCCGCGCCAGACTTCGCTGGTGTTCGAGGTCGAGATGGTTTCCATCGAGCCCTACACCCCGTCGTCAACACCCCCAGCCTCCCCATGAAGCGCACCACCGCTTTTCTGCTCGGGTTGCCCGCTGCGCTGGGCGTGCTCGGCGTGGGCTGCTCGCGACGCGAGGAACCGCCTCCGGAGCCGCCCGCGGTGGCCGCGCCGAAGACTCCACGCCCCTCCACGGAGGAGGTATGGACGGCCGAGCAGCTCGTTTTCCTGAAGGAGAAATTCGGCGAACTCCAGTCCACGCCCAGCGGCCTGTACTACAAGATACTCCGGCCGGGCGAGGGCGATGCGAAGCCCGCCAAGGCGAAGCTTTGCACGGTGCACTACCGCGGCACGTTCCTCGACGACCGGGTGTTCGACGAGTCCTACAAGCGAGGCCAGCCCTTCAAGTTCCGTGTCGGCGTGCCCGGTGTGATCCCAGGCTGGAACGAGGCCGTGGCCGACATGCACAAGGGCGAGAAGCGGCTGGTCGTCGTGCCGTATTGGCTCGGCTATGGTGTCCAGGGCCGGGTCCCGGTGATCCCTCCGCGCGCGACACTCGTCTTCGAGATCGAGCTTCTCGGCTGGGAAAACACCACCAAGGTGCCGACGGGCGGCGAATAGAAGCTGCCTGCACGCCGAAGCGCAAAACCCCGAACCACCGACACCATGTTCGACGTGCAATACAACTTTTTCCGCGACCTCGACCGGCGTTGCGTTGCGGAGGGTCTTGGCGACGCGCAGTGCGCCGCGGTCGTGGAGTTGAAGCGCAAGACGATCGACTCCGCACTCAACCGCAGCAACCCGCTGGCCGCCGAGGTGATTGCCGGGAAGAACACCTTCGTGGCGACCTACGACCGCTACTCGCACGCCTTCCGCGGACTGAGGCGTTTCGTGCCGAAGACGCATGATGCGGCTTGGAACGAGCGACTTGAACAGCTCGCTCAGATCGTTCCCAACGTGCGGCATTTCCGCCGCCGCAGCCTCTTCGCCTTCGACAACCCGACGAACGGCACCCTCTACGGTGTGTTCGCCGGTATGCTTGCCGCGGCTGTGCTCACCGGTGAGCTCGAGCCTGGCGAGCAACCAGCGGTGGCGTGGGCCGGCGCGCCGACGGCGATCGTTGCCGGCACGGCGGCGCTTGGCTTCGCCTTTGGCGCGGCCGCGATGTTCAAATACCGGATTCGCGACTACGACCAGATCCACGCCCGCGAAGCCGCCGGCTACATGGACCTCAACTACGAGTTTTTCCGCTCGGGCGATACTCATGGCTGGATCGAGTGCCTGCGAGCCGAGGCCGCCGCAGCCCAGGCGAAACTGGCCCGGCCGGACTGAGCCGGTGCCGCTGCGTTCGCCGAGGGCGTTGTGCGACCGCGCCCCCTGCACTTGCGGCGTAGGCCTGTGCTCGTTCTAGTGGCGGCTCCACGATGATCGACGCCAACGTCACCGCCTTTGCGCTGCTGCTGTTCAACGAGTGCAATCTCGCTCTACTGCACCGCGACGGGCCGGCTGCGCCCTGGCAGGCCACCGCCCAAGGACCGATCGCCGGCGGTGTCCAGCCGGAGACTGCGGTGCGCGAGGCGCTCGGCCGGGTGGCGGGTGTGGAGACTGCGGCGGTGCATGTCTCCAACGAGAGGGGCGCGGCCTTGTATTTCGCCCTCGCGGCCGAGTTCGAGCGCGGAGCCGATGCGCAGACCTGCGGCGAGTGGCGGCGCTTCTCGCTGCAGGAGATGGCCGAGCTGGCGGAGCAGGGGCGGCTCTCGCCCGAGCTCGCCGCCGCGCTGCCGACGGTGCGCGCCAACGCGATCCGCATTCCGTATCTCAACCATAGCGACGGCGACTACATCTACCGTTTCCGCACCGAGAAGCAGCGCAACCGTTCCGTCTACCGCTTCGACGAACGCGCGAGCCGCCTCTACCAGAGCGCGCTGTGCGAGGCGATCAAGCGGCTCCGGCGAGTGAAGGAGCGCAGCGCGGCCGCGCCGGCGATGCTGGATTTCGGCGCCGTGCGCTATGTGCTGCCGAGCCACTTCGGCTTCTGCCTCGGCGTGCAGAATGCCATCGAGCGGGCCTACGAGACGATCGCCGCCAGCCACGACCGGCGCGTGTTCATGCTCAGCGAGCTGATCCACAACCCGTTCGTGAACGAGGACCTCACCGCCCGCGGCCTGCGTTTTCTGCAGAGCGACAAGGGCCGGCCCATCGTCGAACCTGCCACGGGCCGGCCTCTGTGGGACGACCTGCGGCGCGGCGACATCGTCATCATTCCGGCCTTCGGCGCCACCGACGACGACAAGCGCCGACTGATCGAGCGCGGCATCGAGGTCAACCGCCACGACGCCACCTGCATGCTCGTGGAGAAGGTCTGGAAGGCGGCGCGGCGGTACGGGAAGCTCGGCTACACCGTGATCATCCACGGCAAGCATGAGCACGAGGAGACGAAGGCGACGTTCTCCAACAGCTCGATCTTTGCGCCCTCGCTGATCATTCGCGACGCCCGCGAGGCCGACCGGCTGGCCGCCGTGATCGCCGCGCCGACGCCGGAGGAGGCGCGCGCGCTGTTCGCTGCCAGCTTCGACGGGCGGCATACGCCAGGTTTCGATCCCGTGCGGGATCTCGCGCGTGTGGCCGTCGTCAATCAGACCACGCTTCTGCGCAACGAGACGCTGCGCATCATCGATCTTCTCGAGAAGGCCTATGCGCAGCGTTTCGGTGGGGCGGCCGTGGCCGAGCATCTCTTCTCGGAGAGCCGCGGCGACACGCTCTGCTACGCCACGCAGGTGAACCAAGACGCGCTCGCCCGGGCGCTCGAGCTGCCGCTCGACGCCGCGCTCGTCATCGGCGGCAAGAACAGCTCCAACACCTTCCAGCTATTCCGGCTCTGCGAGCGGAAGCTCGGGGCGGCGGCGCACTACATCCAGTCGGAACGCGACATCGTCTCGCGCGAGGAACTTGATCATTTCGTTTTCCCGTGTCAGGCCGGCGACCCGCGCGAGGGCTGCATCCAGCGGCGGCGGTTCCTTGTGGCGCAGGGCGTGCAGACGGTGCTTATCACCGGCGGCGCTTCGTGCCCGGACGGGCTGATCCAGCAGGTGGTCGCGCGCATCAACTCGTTCTTCCCGGCCGCGGAACTGCGGCCGATCGAGCAGGTGCTCGCGCAGCTCGAAGCGGCGGAGTGAGCCGGTGCCCTGCGCTGGAGCAGGGTAGGGGGCGAGGGCAGTCCATGGGCGTTTTCGCCCTAAAGAACGGGCGGCGAATGCCGTTATGAAAGGGCGCTAGTCCATCTGCGTAACATCGTACCCTCTCTCACCTATGGAAGCCGCCAACGCTACTCCCGTCGCAGCCGTCCGGGCCAAGAACCGGACCGGCAAATACCTCACGTTCTCGCTCAGCAACGAATCCTACGGGGTGGATGTGCTGAAGGTTCGCGAGATCATCCGCTTCCTCAAGATCACCCCTGTGCCCCAGATGCCGGTCTACGTTAAGGGCGTCATCAACCTGCGCGGCCGAGTGCTCCCTGTGATCGATCTTCGTCTGAAGTTCGGACTCGAAGCGGCCGAGGCCACGGAACGCACCTGCATCGTGGTCGTGCGGATACTCACCGGCGGTCACGACATCACGCTCGGCATGATCGTCGATTCCGTCGAGGAAGTCATCAACCTCAACGAGGCCGACATCGAGGAGACGCCGGAGTTCGGCGCGAAGGTCGACACGGCCTATCTCATGGGCATGGCCAAGGTGAAGGGCTCGATCAAGACGCTCCTCGACATCGACAAGGTCATCGCGCCGGAATCGTTGCAGGGGTTCTGATTTTTGGCCCGAAGGGGCTCCCCGGAAGATCTGCGGCCGCGGAGAAATCCGCGGCCGTTTTGCACAGGGCGCGCCGGGCTGACGCCGGGCCCATGAAGCTGTGCCGGTCTGCGGCGCGACGACAGAGGTAGGCTGGGCCGGAGTGCCGCGCGTGTGGCCTGCGGACGTGGCTGCGGGAGTCGCGCAGGATGCGGCCCATTGGAGTTGCCTGTCCTTTCACGCGAGGCGCTCGCGAAATGTTCCGTTTTCCTACTCGCCCCTCGCCGCCTGCTACTCACTACTTTTCTCCAGCCATGCGCTTCATTTCCACCCGCGGTCAGACTCCTGCAGTCTCGTTCTCCGAGGCCGTCGCCCTTGGCCTCGCGCCCGATGGCGGGCTGTTCCTGCCCGAGTCGCTGCCCGATCTCTCCGGCAAATGGCAAAGCTGGGCCATGCTCTCGTACCCGGAGCTGCTCCGCGAGTTCTTTGCTCTCTTTGCCACCGACATCCCGGCCGACGCCCTCGCGCGCATGGCGGCCGCTGCGTACACGAAGTTCGACCACGCCGACATCGCCCCGCTGCGCCAGCTAGACGACAAGACTTGGGTGCTCGAGCTCTTCCACGGGCCGACGCTCGCGTTCAAGGATTTCGCGCTCCAGTTCCTCGGCCACCTCTACGAACACCAGTGCGTGACCCGCGACGAGTCGCTCACCGTGCTCGGAGCCACCTCCGGCGACACCGGCGCCGCCGCCATCCACGGCCTGCTCGGCCGCGCCCGCGCCAAGATCTTCATCCTGTATCCGGACGGCCGCGTGTCGCCGCTGCAGGAGCGCCAGATGGCCTGCACGGGGGCGGACAACGTCTTCGCCCTCGCTGTCGACGGCACGTTTGACGACGCCCAGGCCGCGTTGAAGACCATCTTCGAGGACCAGGATTTCCGCGTCCGCCACCATCTCAGCGCCGTCAACTCCATCAACCTCGCTCGCGTGCTTGCGCAGTGCGTGTACTACCTGTGGGCGTGGCTGCGGCTGCCGCCTGCGGCGCGGGAGCGGGCGGAGTTCATCGTACCCACCGGCGACTTCGGCAATGTCCTCGCCGGCTGGATGGTGCAGAAGATGGGCGTGCCGTTCTCCGGTTTCCGCGTCGCCACCAACCAGAACGACATCCTCTACCGGCTCTTCACCACCGGCGACTACTCAGTGGCGGCCGTGCACCCGAGCCATGCGCCGTCGATGGACATCCAGGTGTCGTCGAACTTCGAGCGTTTCCTCTACTTCGCGGAGAACTGCGACCCGGTCCGCGTGCGTGCCGTGATGGCGGAATTCAAGAAGACCGGTCGCTACCAGTTCGCGAACTTCAACCGCGACAGCATCACGACCTCCCGCACGAGCGATGCCGAGATCGAGCAGATCATCCGCGATGTGCACCGGCGTTTCGGCTACGTCGTCGACCCGCACACCGCGTGCGGCTTCAAGGACTTGCCGAAGGACCGCCCGGCGGTGGTGCTCTCGACCGCGCACCCGGCGAAGTTCCCGGATGTGATTGCCCGCTGCATCGGCCGCGAGGTCACGCACTCGCGGCTCGAGGCGCTCAAGTCGAAGCCGCTCATCAAGCATCGCATTCCGGCGACGGTCGCCGCGGTGCGCAGCTTCATCGAGGCGCACTGAGTACGCTGGACCGTGTTTCGAGGAAACTTGGAGATTGGGACCGGAGGGCGATAGCGGCTGCGCGCAGTCGCAACCGCCGCTCACTTGCCTGCACATGCTGTTCGCCACCGGCTCACGCATGCCGCGGCGGAAGCGGCTTTGCTCAAGTGCAGGCCATGTCGAGCGGTAGCTCGCAGTTGGGGCGGGCGACGACGCCGGGATAGGGCTCGGTGGCGAAGGGCGTGGTGGCGTTGCGCAGAAGGTGCTCGTCGCACACGGCGAAGAGTTCGGCCTCGGTGCGGGCGTGACGCATGGCGCGGAGGAATCGGCCCTCGGGGTCGACGCTCTGGGCGACGAAGTTGAGGTACTTCTTGAGCTTGCCGGTGCGGGCGAACTCGGGCGCGGCGGGGTTGCAGGTCGCGCGGTGAAGCCGGTCGATGTACTCGCGGACATCGGCCAGTGTGGGAGCGAAGACGGGCTCGCCGGCGAAGTGCTCGCGGATTTGGCGGAAGATCCAGGGATTGCGGATGGCGTGGCGGCCGACCATTACGCCGGCACAGTGCGTCGACTGGAGAATGACGGCGGCCTTTGCGGCAGAGGAGACTTCGCCGTTGGCGAGCACGGGGCAGCGCAGGCGTGCTGCGGCACGGGCGGCGTATTCGTAGTGCGGCTCGCCGCGGTAGAGTTCCTTCACGCTGCGGCAGTGGACGCTGAGCAGATCGGCGCCGTGGTGGTCGACGAGGTCGAGGAGTCGATCGAAGGTGGCGCCGTCGTCGAAGCCGATGCGGGTTTTGACAGTGAAGAGGCCGGGTGTGGCGGCGCGGAGGGTGGCGAGGATGGCGTCGACCTTTGCGAGGTCGCGGTGGAGACCGCCACCGACGTTCTTGCGGTAGATCTTCGGGGCAGGGCAGCCGAGGTTGAGGTCGATGCCGGCAATTGGAAGCCGGAGGAGATCGGCGGCGGCGCGGGCGAGGTCGGGGAGGCTTTCGCCGATGAGCTGGGCGAAGACGGGGCGGCCGCTCGGGTTCTCGGTGATGGAGCGGACGATGTGGTCCTCGAGGCGCGAGGTGGCGTGGACGCGGAAGAACTCGGTGAAGAGGTAGTCGGGTGCGCCGTAGTGGGCGATGACGCCGAAGAAGGCGAGGTCGGTCACGTCCTGCATCGGGGCGAGCGCGGTGAGCGGCAGGCCGGGGCGGAGCGGCGGCGGGAGCGGGCGCGGTGCGGAGAGCGACGGACTCGGGCTGGCGGACTGTGGAGCGGAGTGCAGAGGTGGAGGCGGCGCGGAGAGTCGAAACTCTCACGAGTTTCGCTACGGGTGAGGGGACGATGGCTGGGCGGCAGACCGAAACGCTCACGCGTTTCGCTACGAGAGAAAAGACGGCTGCCGGTTCGGCTCAGAACGGCTTGTCGTTTTTCTCGTCTTCGTCCTCGTCGTCATCATCATCGTCCTCGTTGTCCTCGTTCTGCTGCTTGAGGACGCGTTCGAGGATCTCGGTCATGTCCTCGACGGCGTCGTAGACGGCGCGGGCGACGAGGACGGGCTTCTTCTGCTGGAGGGCGAGGACAAGGGAGTCGCTTGGGCGGGCATCGACCTCGATGATCTTCCGGCCGAGCTCGTTGTCCATGGTTAGGATGATGCGGGCGAAGAAGGTGCCGTTGTCGACATCGTTGATGACGACGCGCTCTAGGGCGACACCGAGGCCGAGGAAGATGTTGCCGATGAGATCGTGGGTGAGGGGACGGTCTTTCTTCACGCCCTGCATCGTCATCGAGATGGCGTTGCCGACGGAGTGGTCGACGTAGATGACGAAGTTCTTGTCATCGTCGCCGAGGAAGACGGCGCAGCCGTTGGCGGTGGGCATGACACCTTTGACGGAGACCTCGACGACATCGTTCTTCATGGGGGCGGAATGTGGGGCCGGGGCGTGCGACTGCAAGCCGGTAGAGAGGAGCAGCCATGGCCGGCCGGCGGATACGCGCGGAGGGGCTACGGGATGGCGGTCACTCGGTGGGGTCGGAGTGGGTGTGAATCCACAACCTCGTGATGGTCTGGTGCTCGTGCCGGATATCGTAGCCCCATTCGGTGGCGAAGATGCCGACGAGAGGCTCGCCGGATTCGGCGCCCGGGAGGGCGGCGAAGACGCTGGCGAGCTGGACCGCTTCCGCCCTGGCGCGGGCGAGCGCGGCGGTGAAGGCGTCCTCGATCGAATCGAACTCGCCGACATTCTGCACGCTCTGCCGCGGTGCACCGTTGGGAAGGGATGTCAGCGCGAACTCGAACACGCTGTAGGTCTCCGACAGTGGTGTGGGGAAGGAGTCGTTCATGGTGTGGGGAGGGTTGCTAAAACCATCCGCGCAGAATGTGTGCCGCTCAACTCGGCCGGCGTGAATTCGAGCCGGAAAATTGCTCTCATCGAGGCGCCTGTGTACAGGACGCCACAACCGAGACGGCACAAGCGGCGGCGAACTCAAGGGGCGGCGACGAAGCCGTGGGCAGAGTGCTCAGCGAGGCGGTGGCGAGCTGGTGGTGGCGACGGGCGTTCTCTCCCGAAGGAGTGCGCGGTGCAGCGGCAGGCGGACGAGGAGATGCCAGAGCCCAAACGCCACGCCCACCCCGATGGCGGCATAGACCGCGCCCTCGAGGGTGGTGGGTACCGCGGGCTTGAACACGGCAGCAGTGGCCCGGGCGATTCCGAAGTCGAGATGGGCGATGAAGGCCCAGGGGCGTGTCCAGACCGAGGCGTCGAGCAGCGCGGCATGGGCCTTGGCAAGGGCATCGGCGCGGGCGGCGGTGTCGGCCATCGTTGCCCCGAGTTTAGCGAGTCCGGGGTCGGGATTGGCGGCAGTGTCGGCTACGAACTGCAGCCACGGTTTGCCGGCGGCGTGAGCGGCGGCTTCGAAGGCTGCGAGCTGGCGGTTGATCTCCGCCAGGTGGCCGCCGAGGCGTTGGAGGTACTGTTGAAAGAACTCGGGTGCCTGTGCGGCGAAGACGGCGCCGAGCACGCAGACGAGCCGGTCGGCAAACCCTTCGACCAAGGTGAAGACGGCGGCTATGCGGCGGAGCATGCCTGTCTGATGCCGCAATCCCTCTGCGGCGTCAAATGGTGCGGACTGTTCGCCGGTTGTCGGGCTGAATTGCAGTGTGCGGTTCAGAACTATCAGCGCTTGAGCAGGGGACGTTCGAGGGGGACAAGTCGCCCGCCTCGGACAAGGTTGTAATCCTTGTTGACCAACCAACGATTGGCCGGGTTCCCGGAGTCGTAGGTGATCGTGTGGCCGTGGCCGACGATGCAGGTGATCACGCCGTCGATCACCGTGTTCTGGGCTATTGTCAGACCGGTGACGAACGAGTCGCCACTGACCTCCCATTTGCTGGTTCCGTCGAGCGTGAGACCGACGTGGTCGAGCTTGCCAACGAGCACGGAGTTCTGGCGGAGCGTGGCTCCGATGGAGCTATTGCGGTCGCAAAGCAGGTCGCCGATAAGTACCTGCCGATCGGCGAAGAACATGACGTGGCCGCCATTGCGGCCCTTGCGTCCCCAGCGATCGGACATGGCTTCGATGAGGACGCCGGAAGGCGCCTCGAGGGTGACTCCGGAGAGGCGGATCGTGCAATGCGTGTTGGTGACAAGGAATAGCGGGCCTCCCAGTGCAGAGAATGCTCCGCCCTCCATCGAGAAGACCCCATGTCGGCCGCGACTCTCGGTACTGCCACTCCGGAAGATCAGCGCGCCGCAGAGTCGCGTGCCGAGGAGCGAGCCGCCCTTCATGGAGAGTGAACCGGAGTTTTCGATGACGACGACCGAGGCGCGGTCGGTTTTGGCGGTCGTGCCGGAGAGGTTGACGGTGCCTTGTGTGTAGAGCGCGGGAGCTTCGTCGCCTTCGGCGAGGAGCGAGCCTCCGGTCGCGACGATCGAACCACCATCCTGCTCGATGGCCAGTGCCGGGCTGTTGGCTCCACCGGTCCTGATATCCACGTTGTGGAGAACCACTGTGCCACCGGAATTCGCAACGACACCGAGGCTGCCGTCGCCGGTGGTGCCGATGCTCAGTTCTTTCAGGTCGATCATGCTTGTTCTGCCGCCGGCGAAGACGCCGTTGGCGCCGAGGCCGGAGGTGACGATGGAGCCGCCGGCGATGGAAATGTGGCCACCGTCTGCGGCGACCACGGCGGAGTTTAGGCCGCTGGAGTGGCTGACGTTCGCCGCTGCGCTGCCGGTTGTTGAAATCTTGGGGCTTGAGAGGACGAGGCTGCCGGTGCCGGTTACGAGGATGGCGGAGACATCGTCATGATCGGAAATGTAGGTGCCGGCGTCTTCCGTGCGGGTGCCGGTGTCGAGGGTGACGCTGCCATTCAACAGGTTGGCGGGTTGGGTGGTCGCAGGCTGAGTGGTGGGATGTTCTCCGGGGGCGGCAGAGGGATCGGAGGGAGATGCGACCTGCGCCGTCTGGGCGAGGACGAGCGCAGGGAGTAGGGCGAGCACGATGCCGGCATGGAGTTGCGGACAACGACCGGCCGGGGCGGGGACGGTGGGGATAGGCTTCATGTGTTCCGCCATGAAGACGCCCGAAATCTCACCCGGGTTTCGGGCAGGCGGTGTACTTGGGTCGAAACTGCGCGTGGCAAACAAAAAGCCCCGGGTGATGCCCGGGGCTTTCAGTAAGTGCAGTGCAAACTCTGCGCAGCACCACTTGGAAAGTGGCGCCCTCACGGGGAATCGAACCCCGGTTTGGGCCTTGAGAGGGCCCCGTCCTAGCCGCTAGACGATAAGGGCAGCAAAAATGAGAAGCGCGGATATTCAGGGGCTCCACTGGCTTGGCAAGCGGGTTTTTCGGAAATCTTTCCGTGCCGCGGCGGGAGCCTTCATCTCAGTGCTTCTTTTCGGTGTTGCCGGAGCCTATGCGCAGGTGGGCACCGTCTTCGATCAGCTTGAGGTGGACGGCTGCGTCTACCGCTCGGTGAAGGTGCTCTCGGTCTCGCCGACGACTGTGACGATCGGCCATAGCGGGGGTATCGCGCAGCTGCCCCTGCGGGCTCTCCCCGTGGAACTGCAACGGAGGTTCGGTTACGTGCCGGAGGCGGAGGAGATCGATGCTTTGTTGCGCGAGGCGGAGCGCAAGCATCAGGAATCCCAGTCTGCCGCGAAACCGGCGTTGCAGCAGCCTGCGACTCGGTCGGTGCGGCCGGGAAGTGCGGACACGCCGCTCGGCCGGGCGCTGTCGCATTTCGGTGCCCCGCCGCAGTTGCAGCGTGTGGATCTGCGTCCCCGTTTTCGGGAGCTCGAGCTGGGCACGAAGAATCAGGGGCTGCGGCCCAGCTGCGCCGTGTTTGCCGTGGTGGGCGCTCTGGAGTTCCAGAATGCGGAGGCGACCGGCCATACCGAGAAACTGTCGGAGGAGTACCTGATCTGGGCGACGCGGCGCACCTTGGGCGTGCCCGCCGGCGAGAAGCGCGTGATCGAGGACGCGGACGGTTCGGACGACGACAAACGCGATGCGGGCTTCTCCCTGATGGAGGTGCTTTCGGCGCTGCGCGCGTACGGCATCCCGCTGCAGTCGGAGATGCCGTACAAGTTTGGGATGGGCATGGAGAAGATCGCAGATCCGAGCGACGATATCGTGGCTTCGGCGCGGAGCCGCCGGCAGATCGCCACCTACAGCGTGCCGGGCATGAACAACAGCGTGCGCATCGCCAATATCATCCACGCCCTCAACGAGGGAGTGCCAGTGGTGGTGGCGTTGCGCTGGCCGCACTGGCGCACGCTTTATCGCTCGCCGGTGCTCAGCGAGCAGTCGCCCCGCGAAGGCCGGTCGCATGCGGTGACGCTCGTCGGCTACTATTCGGAAAACGGCGAGATCTCGGGGCTACGATTCATCTTCAGGAACTCCTGGGGCATCCGCTGGGGCGCCGGCGGCTACGGATTCGCGGAAATCGGCTACTTGCAGCGGAACCTGCTGGATGCCGTCGTAATCGAGATCAAGTGACGCAGTGGGTGCTGCTACTCGCGCTGGCCGGTTGCTGGCGAGGCCGTGACGTACGGCGTAGATGGACATGAAAATGCCGGGCGTCCGAGGGGCGTCCGGCAGGTGAGTGGTGGCAGGTCGGGGCTCAGGCGTAGCCGAGCAGGCTGGTCGTGCTCTGCGAGGAAGAGCTGGAGGTTCTGTTTGTATAGGTGGTTCCGGTCTCGTTTTTGCGAAGCTGGTCCATCGCCTCGAACAGTTTGGCGAATTCGGACTCGCCGATCTGTCCGTCGGAGTCGCTGTCCAGCTTGCCGAAGAGCTCGCTGATATCGGGACTCTGGTTGGACTGATCCGGCTGATCGGTCTTGCGGCTTTCCATGTCGGCCTGCAGTTCCTCGAGCGTGATCTTTCCGTCGCTGTCGGAATCGATCTTGGCGAACATTTCCTCGGTGGATGGCGGCTCGCCGTTCGGAGGAGGGGGCGGGGGCTGCGTGCCATCGTTCTTCTTCATCTTCTCCATCGACTCGGCGAATTCGGTCTCACTGATCGAACCGTCGCCGTCGGTATCCATCTCTTTGAGCATGTCCTCGGCGGAGGGCGGTTTGCGCCCCTGTGCCTTCTGGGCGTTCGAGTTGGATTGGAGGAGCGATGTGATGTCGGTCTGACTGCTGCTGCCGATGGAGGAGATCATGGTGTTTCCTGCATTTGGGTGTTTTGTGTTGGTTCGGGTATGTGCTGGATGCCCTTCATCATCGGTCTCTCGTTGTGGGAGTGCAGGAAACCCACCCCGCGGAATGGAAGGTTCGTCGCAGCAAAACGCGTTTCGCCCCCACACCCTCCGTTGGCCCACTCCGACAGGGGGGCCAACGGGGAGTTGCCGATGAGCCGACTGGGCCAGCACTACGCACCTGTTTCTTGGACGCGAAATGCATGCTCCGGCGATCGCCTGCGGATCGGCCAAGGGCGCTAACCATACCCGACTAGAATCGTGCTAGGGGTGATGCGTGTGGAGGCTCCCGCCGCGTTGTAGGTCGTGCCGAACGGCGAGGCGTTTGTCGTGCTCAGTTCATCGAACAGGTTCTGCAACGCCGTGTTTTCGGCGTCGTTGGTCCTGTTGGTGGTGGAGAGCAGAGTGGTGAAATCGGGCGCTGCGGCGGCGAGATCGGCACTCGAGTCGTGCCGGTAGAGGCGCAGCGTGGACTCGCTGACGTCGTAGTTGCCAAGGATGAGCGGCGAGAGGGAAGCAATCATAGGCTGGGTCTCGATCAATGGCGTGAATGCCGGCCTGCCGGACGCCGATGTACGATACTCCGTTATGAAAACGTTTCAGGCTGCCGCGTGGGGCACATTGTAACGCACTTGGTCCGGTGCGGGCGCCGCGCTATCGCGGTGTCGTTCGGAGGGGCGCGTAGTGCGACGACCTCACGGAAGTTGCCTTGCATTCTGCGATCCCGCCTGCCCAACATCTCAGCTCTATGGCTTACAAGATTGATCCCGAAAAGTGTGTTGCCTGCGGCGCTTGCGTCGAGGGCTGCCCCGAGGGGGCTATTTCCGAGAAGGATTCGGTCTACACGATCGATCCTGCGAAGTGCATCGACTGCGCTGCTTGCGAGTCGACCTGCCCGAACGGGGCGATCAGCTCCGCTAGCTGACGCATCGCGTCGTAAGCCATCCGCGTCGCTTCCCGGACCGCGCCCAACGCGCCGGAGCCGACGCCAACAACGGCCGCAGATAATCCTGCGGCCGTTTGTTTTGTGGGCCGGGGAGCGCGCACTGTGTGGTCACGCTTGTGAGTGCAGCCGAGCTGTCGACATCGGTGTTTTCCCTTTTCAGAGGCCAAAGGCGCCCCCATCTCTGAGCGCATGCTCGGCGAAGCCAGCCAACTTCCCATCTGCGGCGTGTGGATCGACGAGCAGGGGCGCGCGCATGTCTCGCTGGCGGCCGAGGGCGGTGGCCGTTCCGAGGCGATGGCGGAGTTCCGGCCTTTCGCCTGGTTGCGGGAGCGTCCGGACGAGCTGCCGCCGCACGCGGAGGTCGAGAAGCTGTCGGGCGAGGGGCTCTACACCGTTCTGGTGCACACGCATGCCGTGCCGGCGCACGAGGCCCTGCTCAAGCAGGTCGGCGCCGCCGGCTACGACGTTCTCCGGCCGCTCGAATGCCAGTTCCTCCTCCAGAAGCGCCGTCGCCTTTACGACGGCCTGCGTTTCCAGCAGCTGCGCCGCTGCCAGCTCGACATCGAGACGGCCGCCGCCGGCGAGGACCACTTCAGCGATCCGACCAACGCCGGCGATCGCGTCCTCGCCATCGGGCTGCGCTTTGGCGAACGCACCGAGCTGATCGAACTCGCGGCCGACACCGACGACGCCGAGCGCGACCTGCTCCAGCGGTTCAACGCCGTGCTCGCCACCGAGAACCCCGACACGATCGAGGGGCACAATCTCTTCAAGTTCGACCTCGATTACCTCCGCGTGCGCGGCAAGCGGCTGAAGGTCCCCTGTGCATGGGGACGGTTCGGGCAGCGAGCATCGTTTCGCAACAGCCGGTTCAAGCTCGCCGAGCGCTGGCTCGATTTTCCTCGCTGCGACGTGCCCGGCCGCGCGGTGATCGACACGTTTCTCCTCGCGCAGCTCTACGACATCTCTTCGCGTGAACTCACCTCGTACGGGCTCAAGGATCTCGCGCGCCACTTCGGCATCACCGACGATGCCGCCGGCGAGCGCACCTATCTGCCGGGTGCCCAGATCCAGGTGACGTTCCATTCCGACCGCGAGCGTTTCCGCGCATACCTGCGCGACGACCTCCGCGAGACCGCCGGGCTCGGCGACCTGCTCCTGCCGACGTACTTCGAGCAGGTGAAGGCGTTCCCGACCACGCTCCAGGAGGCGGCGCTGCGCGGTACCAGCACCAAGGTCGACCTGCTCTTCCTCGAGGAGTACTACCACCGGCGCGCGGCGATTCCCGAGCCGGTCGAGGTGGCGGCGTTCGAGGGCGGCTATTCGCGCAGCTTCAAGGAGGGCGTTTTTCACGACGTGATGCACTTCGACGTCGCCTCGCTCTACCCGAGCCTGCTGCTGAGCATGGACCGCAACCCCCGCGGCGACACGCAGGGCGTGTTCATCCCGTTGCTGCGCCGGCTCCGCGACTACCGCCTGAAGTACAAGGCGCTCGCGCGCACCGAGCCCGATCCTGAGCTGCGCGCCGAGTACGCCGCGCGGCAGGCGAGCTTCAAGATCCTCATCAACTCGTTCTACGGCTACCTCGGGTTCTCCGGAGCGCGCTTCGGTGATGGCGAACTCGCCGCCGAGGTCACACGCCGCGGCCGCGAGCTGCTCCAGTCGCTCATAGACGCCTTCGCCCGGCAGGGCTGCGAAATCCTGGAGGCGGATACCGACGGCATCTACCTCGCATCGGAGCGGTGGTTCTCCGAACCGGAGAAGCTGCTGGCGGCCGTGGCCGGCGTGCTGCCCGAGGGGATCGAGCTGGAGCACGACGGCTCGTACCGCGCGATGTTCTGCTACAAGGCGAAGAACTATGCGCTCTACGACGGCGCCAAGGTCACCATCCGCGGCTCGGCGTTGCGTTCGCGCGGCATCGAGCCGTACCTGAAGAAGCTCGGCGACCAGCTCGTGCGTTTCCTCCTCGGCGCGAGTGCGGATTCGCCCCTCGCGCTCGTCGACGACTGCCGTAAGCGCATCGCCGCCCGCACGGCTGACGTGCGCGAGCTGGCGAAGTCGGAGAACCTCGGGCAGAGCGCCGAGGCGTACGAGAAGTTCGTCGCCGGCGGCGGGAAGCCGCGGCGCGCTTCGGCGGAAGCGGCGCTCCAGCTCACGCCTCGCCCGCGCATGGGCGATCGCGTTGCCTACTACATCGCGCCGAAACGCCCAGGGATGACCTCCGACTGGCAGCGCGCGCGTCCGGTGGAGCTCTTCGATCCTGCAACGGCGCCCTACGATTCCGACTACTACCTCGAGAAGCTCGACGACTGGCTCGAACGCTACGGCCCGTACCTCGGCGTGAAGCCCGAGCCAGCGCAGGGTGAGCTGTTCTGATGCGCTCCGGGTCGGACGACAGACCGGTCACAGAGGACACAGAGGCGGAGGAGGGCACGGAGGGTTGGATCGGCGCACCGGCCTTGGTTCTCTTCGTTGTTTTCTGTCGCCCTGAATGGCCGTCGCGCGCCGGCTCATGACATTTTCCGGGGAAACTTCTGACAAAGTCTTACACCGGTCTGACAACTCGCGCGGGCGGAGGTGGTAGGGTCGGGGGCGTTCAAACGCGGTACCAACCTCAACCCCCGATCCACCATGAATTCCATCGCCCGCCGCCGCTTCGCCGGGGCCTACATCACCGGTCTGGTCCTCACGCCCTTCGTGCTCCTGCGCGCCGAACCGGCTGCGCAGCCGGAGAAGGACAAAGATAAGGATGAAGTCGTCGTCCTGAGCCCGTTCTGCGAGAGCGCTTCGCCGGGTGTCGGTTATTCGGCGACGAACACCCTCGCCGGCGCCCGCCTCGGCGCCACCGTCGGTGGCGCCAAGGATGCCCGCTACTTCCGCGACGCCGCGGCCAACGGCGATTTCCCACACCCGAACACGATCACAGCCGAGGGGTTGTTCGGCGAGCACGACCTGCCGCTGGCCTGTCGCACCGAGAGCAAGGATCTCTTTATCCTCACCGGCGAGGCGATGTCTGCGCAGTTGCTCACCAAGCCGGAGGTGAAGTACCTCGGGCAGATCGGGCTGTCCTCCGGGCTCGATGCCGCCACTTGGCATCGCGCCCCGCTCAACCTCGTCGCCGTCGTGGACAAGTCCGGTTCGATGGACGGCCATCCGCTTGAGCTCGTGAAGAAGTGCCTGCGCCAAGTGCACTCGCAGCTCGGGCCCGACGACCAGCTCTCCATCGTGCTCTACGGCGACACCTCGGCCGTCCACCTCGAGCCGACGCGCGCCACCAAGGCCAACCGCAAGGCCATCGCCGCGGCGATCGACGCCATCGAGAGTGCTGGCTCGACCAACATGGAGGAGGGACTGCGCGTTGGCTTCGATCTCGCCCGCCGCAGCAGGACCGGCTTCCGCGGCACGACCCGCGTGATGCAGTTCACCGACGAGCGTCCAAACGTCGGCGACACGAGCGCTGGCGGCTTCATGGGCCTGATGGAGGCGGCCTCGCGCGACGGCATCGGGCAGACGACGATCGGCGTGGGCGTGCAGTTTGGCGCCGAGCTCGCCTCGAAGGTCGCCTCGGTGCGCGGCGGCAACCTCTTCTTTTTCCCCGACGAGGCGGCGATGGTGAAGACCTTCACCGAGGAGCTCGATACACTCGTGACCGAACTCGCCTACGACCTCGACGTGACGATCAAGCCCGCCGCCGGCATGCGGCTTGTCGGTGTGTATGGCATCCCCGGCGAGATGCTGAAGTGGGAGGGCGACCGGAATGTGCGCTTCCACGTGACGACCATTTTCCTCAGCAAGAGTCGCGGCGCAATCTACGCCGCCTTTGCGCGTGAGGACGAGGACCTGCCGGCGCGGCGCTATGTCGAGGGCCGTCCGCTCGCTACGGTGAAGCTGACGTACCGCGAGGCCGGCGACGGCACGGAGAAATCCTCGAAGTTCGCGTTGCCGCTCGTGGCGGATCGCGACGCCGGCGCCGGGCTCACTCGCGGACGGCTGCTTGTCAGCGAGTACCTTGGGTTGAAGGCGGCGATGACGGCGCACCTCACGGAGAACAACCAAGAGAAGGCCTACGCGCTGCTTGGCGAGCTGCACGATCTTCTCGCCACCGATTCCGACCGCACGCTCGATCCGGAGCGCAAGCTCGGCACCGAGCTCTACACGCGGATGGCCAAGCTCGCGGGGCATGGCGAGCGCGTGGCAGCCACGACTGGTGCGCGCCCTGCCGCCGAAGACGAGGTGGTTGTGCTCGAGGGCAGCTTCGAAGAGTTCGCCGCGAGGTAGACTCATTTTGCCGGGCAGGCGAATGGTGCTGGGAACCTGCCGGCGGCTCGCAAGGGCCGCCGGCGTCCGGCCGAGGCGAGCGTTGCGATCGCCGCGCAGTCTGGATGGCGCGGCTTGCCGGGCTCCGAAAACGACCGGCATGACATCCTGTTGACAATGTTTTACGCCCCCATGACGCATTGCTGTGCCCGTTCGTGTACACTGCTCCCCATGCGCAACGCGATTTTCACCCTGCTGTCGTTCCTGACCTTTGCCTGCGGCTTGCTGCGAGCCCAGGACGGGGCGCTCGCGTTGCAGGCGGCGACGGATCGCACGATCTACGTGAGCGGCATCCCCATCGTGTACGTCGAGGCGAAGATCTTGCCCCAAGCGCAGTCGCCCCAAAGCGCCACCTCGGTGCGCAACATCGCTCTGGTGCTCGATCGCTCCGGTTCGATGGCCGGCGAACCGGTCCAGGCGTTGCGGCAGGCTGTCACGGCGGCACTGGGAACGTTGGCGGAGCGCGATGTGGTCTCGATCGTTCTCTTCGGCTCGGAGGTGGAGACGGTGCTCGAAGCTCGGAGACGCGACCAGATCGGCGATCTCGACACGTTGCTGGCAAGGATCGAGCCGGCCGGCGGCTCCGCGCTCTACGACGCGCTCAACCAGGGCGCAGCCCAGCTGCGCCGCTATGCCGCCAGCGCGACGATCAATCACCTCGTCCTCGTGACCGACGGCCCGGCGACCAAGGGTCCGCGCGAGCGCGACGACTTCATGCGTCTGGCGGAGCTCTTCGCCCGCGAGGGCATCACGGTTTCCACGATCGGCCTTTGCGAAGAGTTCGAGGAGGATCTGCTCGCGAACCTCGCACGCACGGGCAACGGCCGGTTCCATTTCGCAGCGAAGCCCGGAGAACTGGCCGGGGTGCTGCAGACTGAACTCGGGCGTCTGCGCACGCCGCTCGCGCAGGACGTGGTGCTCAGTATCGAGTTTCACCATGGCGCCGAGGAGATCGAGACGGCCGGCTGGGAAGTGGGCGAGATCGACGACCGCACCGTCACTTACCGTTTTCCCGGCGTGTTTGCGGGGCAGGATGTGGGAGTGCTTGCCGGCGCTCGGATCGTCGCACGTGGCGACTCGTGCCAGGCTGCGATCGTCCGCCTGCGCTGGAATGATGTCGCGACCGGCGAGCCCCACGCTGTCGAGCGGCGCCTCGCCATCTACATCGATGGCGACAGCTGGCTCTCGCGCAAATCCATCAACCGCGACGTCATCCACAGCGCGGTCGACGCGATGATCAGCGAAGGGATGCAGAAGTCGATCGAGCAGCTCGACAAGGGCGACTTCCGCCGCGCGCTGCGCGAGCTGACCCGCGCACGCGACAGGGCCCGGGATGCGAACAACGACATTGAGGATGCGGGTATCGCCGCGAGAATCCAGGTCCTGGAGTCGTACCTCGCCGAGGTGCAGGCGCGCGGGCTCAACCAGCTCGACCGGAAGATCCTGCGCTCCGGCCTGCGCAACCAGTTCGAGATCCCGACGGAGGAGCCGAAGGACAAGTGAGCGGGCGCCCCATGCGAAGATTCCTCCGCCATCGTCTCCTGCTGCTGTGGATGGTCCTGGCCGTCGCCGCGTGCGCCGTGGCCTTGGTCTTTTTCCGCCTCTACGCGACCGCGCGCGACGAGATTGCGGCGCGGTCGGCGGCAGCGGTCGCCCAGGAGAAGGCGCGTGCCGTGGAGCTGGTGACGCGCTACGCCGAGGACATCCGCCGGACAACGGTGGCGGAGCTGGCGGCGCTCCATGTCGACGGGCTCGAACGCGCGCTACGGCGCTGGGACGAGGCGAACGAGACCGTCGTGGGGACGTTTGTGCTGGATCCGCAGCGCGGGGCGTCGGAGCCGTCCGTGCCCGGCGGCGCGCTGCCGACGGGCGGTCTGCAGGAGTTGCTGCGGCAGCTGCGCGAGTGGCGGACCGCCCACCCGGAGGGCGAGGCTCCTCCCACGTTTCACCAGGGGACTTTCCGGTCCGTCGCCTACCGCATGCGTGGCAATCCGCAGTTCGACGACGCCTCGCTCGGTTACCAGGAGGAGAATCTCGAGCTGCTCGCGGAGGCCGGCCGGACTGTCGATCCGTGGGCCGGCTGGGCGGGAAACCTCGCCGATCCAGCGGCGCCGTGGACTTTCTGGTATCAGCCGGGACCGGATGCGCCGATCCGTGTCTGCTTTGTCGCCATCGGGCCGATCGTCGATCATCTGCGCGCTGAGCTAGCCGTGGGCGGCAAGGCGCGTGTCGCGCTCGAATCCTGGGCCAGCCGGGAGGATAAAGGCGTGGTGGGCGCCGGGTTGCCGGCCTATCGCCTCGTGGTGGTGCCGGGGGAAGACATCCGAACCAGAGCAAGCGATACGCGGCTGGCCGGCATCCTCGGCGCGCTGCTGCTTGGGCTGTTCTTGGGCGTCGGCGTGCTGTTGACCGTGCAGACGCGGCGCTCCGCTCACGAGGCCGAGCGGCGGATCACCTTCGTCGCGCAGGTCTCGCACGAGCTGCGCACGCCGCTCACTTCCATCCGGATGTTCGCCGATTTGCTTGCCGGTCCCGACGTCGAAGACGCCAAGCGCGAGCGCTTCGCCGGCCGCATCGGCGAGGAGAGCCGCCGGCTCAGCACGCTTATCGAGCGGCTGCTCGCCTTCAATGCCATCGAGAAGGGCGCGCGGAAGGTCGAGTGCGGCGCGCTCGACGTCGCCGCCGTCGTACGCGAGGTGGGCGAGGAGATGCAAAACGCGTTGGCCGCCTCCGGGCTCACGCTTGAGCTCGACATGCCCGACGCACTGCCCCCCGCGCAGAGCGAGCGCTCGACGATCAAGCAGGCGCTGATCAACCTCCTCGATAACGCGGCGAAATACGCGCCGCACAGCGGCCCGGTCGCGGTGACGTTGCGCGCCGAGGGCGATGGGTTGCGGCTGGTCGTGGGCGACCGCGGTCCCGGCATCCCGGCGGCGATCCGCGGGCGTGTCTTCGAGCCGTTCGTGCAGGGCGGTCGCACGCTCACCGACAAGTCGCCCGGCGTCGGGCTCGGGCTGAGCATTGCCCGCGGCCTGCTCCGGCAGACCGGCGGCGATCTCGTGCTGCTCGACTCCGCCTCCGGTTCCGCTTTCGAGATACGCATGCCGCTCGCGCAGGCCCAAGCATTCAACCCCACAACCCCAGCATGAACACCCCCCAGCGAAAAGTGCTCGTAGTCGAAGACGATCCCGCGATCCGCGAGGCGCTCCAGGAGGCGCTCGCCGCCGACGGCCATGCGGTCGTCGCCGCGCCCGACGGCGGGCAGGCCGTGAAGCTGTTCGCCCCCGGCGGCTTCGACCTCGTGCTGCTCGATCTCATGCTGCCGGTGCTCAACGGCTACGACGTGTGCCGGAAGATCCGCGAGCAGGACAAGCGCGTGCCGGTGATCATGCTCACGGCAAAGGGCGAGGAGATCGACAAGGTGCTCGGGCTCGAACTCGGCGCCGACGACTACGTGACGAAGCCCTTCGGCGTGCGCGAGATCCTCGCCCGAGTGCACGCGGCGTTCCGCCGGCTCGACCAGTCGGCCGCGCCCGCGAAGGCGGCGCCGGACACCTTCCGCATCGGCGAGACGGTCGTCGACCGGAAGCGCTTCCTGGCCGTGCGCGGCAAGACCAGCCACGAGCTCACCGCCCGCGAGCTGAAGCTGCTGGAGCTTTTCCACGAGCGGAAAGGGGAGGTGCTCTCCCGTGACCTGCTCCTCAACGAGGTGTGGGGAATCGAGTATCTGGGCACGACACGCACGCTCGACCAGCACATCGCCCAGGTGCGCAAGAAGGTCGGCGACGATGTCGCCGCGAAGCTCATCAAGACCGTCCACGGCGTCGGTTACCAGTACGTGGGGTAGGGCGGCGGAGGATTGCGGGTTTCGGAATGCGGATTGCGGATCGGGCGGAGGCTCGGCCGTAGGTCGCTGCTCTAGCACGACCGGCCCGGAACGCGTTCGCGTCCGAGTTGATGTTCCATATCCGTCGGGTCGTCCTGAAGGAGCGAACCATGGGCGTGCACCTGACATTTCCCGGGGAACTTCTGACAAAGTCTTACACCGGTCTGACAACTCGGGTGGGCGGAACTGGTAGGTTCGGGAAGTAACTACAACTCACCCCAACCGCTCCATCCCATGAAATCCCAGTTGCTTCCCGCGCGCCGCCTGCGGCCCTTGCTGCTCGGCGCTCTTCTCCTGACCGTGTGCCGCTCGGCGATCCTCGCCCAAACGATGCTCGTCGACGATCCCCGGGTTGCGCCGGTGGTGGTCGAGACCGCATCGGTCACGGCGGAAGTCGCCGGAACCCACGCGGTCACGACCTTCGATCTGGTCTTCAGGAATCCGAACAACCGGCAGCTCGAAGGCACATTCGAGTTTCCCCTGCTGGAGGGGCAGAGCGTGATCCGCTTCGCCCTCGATATCGGCGGGAAGCTCCGCGAGGCGGTTCCTGTCGAGAAGGAGAAGGGGCGTGTCGTCTTCGAGGAGATCGAGCGGCGGCGCGTCGACCCCGGGCTTCTCGAAAAGACGGTGGGCAACAACTACCGCGCGCGGGTGTTCCCGCTGCCCGCCCGGGGCACGAGACGAATCGTCATCGCCTACCAGGAGACGCTCGGGCCGGCCGCGCAGGGCGCCGCTTCCTACCGCCTGGCGCTGAATTTCGCCAAGCGGCTGGAGCAGTTCGATCTCGCTGTGGCGGTGCGCGGCGGCGCCACCCAGCCGGCGCAGGTGCGGACGACTCTGCCGCTCACACTTCCCGACTGGAAAGAGGCGCAGATCCTCTCGGTCCGGCGCAGCGATTTCGCGGCGAAAGGGCTGCTGGAGCTCACGTTGCCTAGGAGCGAGCGCCCAGCCGTGCTGACGCAGCGTTTCGGAGACAGGGAGTATTTTTGCGCCGAAGTGCCGCTGGCTGGCTTCGCCGGCGCCCCTCGACCGTTGCCCAAGGTCGTCGGCATCCTCTGGGATGCGTCCGGGTCCGGCGCCGAGCGTGACCACGCGCGGGAGCTGGCCTTCCTCGACGCCTATTTCCGCGCGGTGCCTGACGTCGAGGTGCGGCTGGTGCTGCTGCGGGACACCGCGGCTCCGGCCGAGCGTTTCGCGGTGGCCGGCGGGAAATGGCCTGCACTGCGCCGCTCGCTGGAGACGGTCGTATACGATGGGGCGACGGCGCTCGACGGTCCGGCGGGCGACAGGGAAGTGCAGGAGTGGCTGTTGTTCTCGGATGGAATCGTCAACTACGGCGCCACCGAGGCCGCCGGGCAGCTCGCGCAGCTCGGCGCCCCGATCCACGCGGTCCTGGCGAGCCTGGGAGCGGATGCGCAGCGCTTGCGGGCGTGGAGCGAACGTTCCGGCGGGGCGTTCGCCAATCTCCTGTCGACGGATGCGCCCGCCGCCGTGGCCGCGTTGCGCGGGCTGCCGCTCCGGGTCTGGGGCATCGAGCGCGATCCGTCCGCGGTGGCGCAGGTTTTCCCGGAAGTCGGCGCGGTGGTGGCGGACGGCCGGGCTATGGTGGTCGGTATCCTGCGTCAGGATCAGGCGACGGTCCGCCTCCGGATCGGGCGCAGCGCGGCGGAGGCGCGGGAGATCGTGTTGCCGGTGAAGTCGGGCGAGGGGACGGGTACGCTGGCCGCGAGGGCGTGGGCCACGGCGAAGATCGACGCGTTGTCGCTCGATGCGGAGCGCAACGGCGACGACATCCGGCGCACGAGCCGGGAGTTTGGCATCGTTACGGCGGACACGTCGCTGATCGTGCTGGAGACGATCGACGACTACCTGCGTTACGAGATCGAGCCGCCGGAGGAGTTGCGCGACCAATGGCGGACGATCCACCGCGAGCGGAGCGAGACGTCCAAGACCGAGCGCGCGATGCATCTCGACGCGATCGCCGCTCAGTTCGAGGCGCGTGTGCATTGGTGGAACGGCGAGCCGGAGCTGTCGCCGACACAGCCTCCTGCCTCGCGCGCCACCGCTCGCAGTCGAGAGGCGGCGGCGCCTGATCGGCTTCAGACGACTCCGGAGCAGCCCGTGGCGAGTGCACAGAGCGGTTCACGCGCCGATGACGGAGACGGGACGGTCGTCGGCTCGGGGGACGACGAGGTGGTTGTGCTGAGCCCGTTCGTGGTCAGTGCTGAGAACGACGTCGGCTATCGGGCGACCGACACCCTGGCGGGCACGAGGATTCGCACACAGTTGCGCGACATCGGATCGGCCGTGTCTGTGGTGAGCGACCGGGTACTGCGGGATACCGGCGCCAGAAACAACCGGGACTTGCTGACCTACATGCCCAACACGGAGGTCGGCGGCGCCTCCGGGAACTTTGCCGGAAACTCGGGAAGCTCCACCGGGGTTCTTCCGGAATTTTAGTGGCTAGGATTGGGGCATGAGGACCGGGCGGAGGT
>CAZXHR010000013.1:26742-39634 GCA_964640465.1 uncultured Opitutaceae bacterium | reverse complement strand
GGCGATGCCGCCGAGAATCGCAATGCGGGGAAACGGGTGCGGCGGAGTGTGCAGCCAAGGGGAAAAGCGTGCCGACGGTCGGCTGGAAAAGATTGCCGTCGGATTGATGGCTGTGGCTGTAAGTGATTGGAGAATAGCTTGAAACGAAATGTGGCATGCGGCTTGCAATTACGTTGGCTCCATCGGTTTCCGCCGCGCGGACGCGGCCCCCGTGATGCAGAACGCTGACGGCACATCGTGCCAGGGGCGTTGGTGTAGCGGCGGGGCGAGTCCGGTTGTTGCGGGGCCAGAAAACGCTTCCTTCCCCCCTGAACAACACTGCCATGACGACGATGACTGTCCCCGAACTTAAAACCGCCGCCCAAGGGGGCGACGCCGATGCCCAGTACGAACTTGCTCTGCATTACCAGAAAGGGGACGGCGTGGGACGCGATCTTTCGGAGGCCGTTCGCTGGATGCGCGCGGCGGCCGACAAGGGAAGTACCAAGGCCCTCGGCCAGCTTGGCTTTTGCTATGCGACTGGCGCCGGGGTTGCGCAGGACCCGGAAGAGGCGCTGCGTTGGCTGCGGCTCGCGGTGGAGCGCGGCGATGCGGATGCGTGCTTCAACCTCGGGCTTTTCTTCGAACACGGCTATGGCGTAGCGGTGGATGCCACGCGCTCGACCGAGTACTACCGGCAGGGCGCGGAGCGGGGCAGTGCAACGGCGGCTTTCAACTACGCATTGGCTTTGCTGGAGGGGCGCGGCACAGCTGCCGATCCGGCGACCGCCATTGATTGGCTGGTGAAGGCCGCTGGCCAGAATCTACCGGAGGCGCAATACACGCTCGGGGTCGTGTTCGACCAGGGTAAGGTGGTCGAGCAGGACCACGAACTCGCCGCCGAATGGTACGCGCAGGCGGCGTCGCGGGGGCATGTAGCGGCCCATTTCAACCTGGCGGTACACCTGGAGTTCGGTGCCCCCGAGAAACGCGACCTCGCCAAGGCGAAGGAGCTGTACCGCGTGGCTGCGGAGCAGGGCCATGAGGGCGCGCTTGATGCGCTGATCCGGCTTTCGGGCGACGAAGCGTCATCGAAGCAATGAGCCTTCACCAACCTATCCCGGCGGAAATCGTTAATGATGGTTTTGCACGGGCGCTTGAGCGTCTCGCGGCCGACGAACAGATCGGCACGATCCTCGAGATCGGCTCATCCAGCGGCGAGGGTAGTACGGCATCGCTGGTAGCCGGCTTGCGGCGCCGGGTGGTCCGGCCACGCCTGTTTTGCCTGGAAATCAGCCGGGAACGGTTCGCCCTCCTGCAGCAGCGCTATGCGGATGTACCGGAGGTGCACTGCTACAACGCGGCGGCGGTGCCGATCGCGGCGGAAATGAGCGAGGCGGCCGTACGGGATTTTTGTCTGCACCATCGGCCGTTCTACAGTGCCGAGACGGCGCTCCGTTGGCGCCGCGAGAGGCACGACTACATCCGCGGAGAGAAGATCCCGCAGGACGGGATCGTGCGGATCAAACGCGAGCACGGCATCGAAAGTTTCGACGCGGTGGTGATCGACGGGGGCGAGTTTTCCGGCGAGGCCGAGTGGCGTGCGGTCGATGGCGCCCGCTGGGTGCTGCTCGACGGCATCACCGTCTGCAAGAACTGGCACAACTACCAGAGGCTGCTGCGCGATCCCCGGTACGAGCTGATCGAACGCGACGAGAAGCTGCGCAACGGCTACGCGGTCTTCCACCGCGCGCGCACCGACCTGCCGATCCATTTCTTCACCATCGTGCTCAATGGCATGCCTTTCATCGAGCGGCACATCGAGCAGTTTCGCCAGCTCACCGTGCCGTGGACTTGGCATATTGTCGAAGGCGCGGCGGCGCTCAAGCACGACACGGCCTGGAGCGTCCGCAACGGCGGCAAACTCGACGACTCCATCCATCGCAACGGGCTGAGCACTGATGGCACCACGGCATACCTCAATGCGTTGCACGCCGCGTTTCCCGATAACATCAAGGTGTACCGGAGGACCGGAGGCGGGGTGTTCGACGGCAAGATCGAGATGGTCCGCGCCGTGACCGGACATGTAACCGAGGAGTGCCTGCTCTGGCAGATCGATGTTGACGAGTTCTGGACGGCGGAGCAGATCGCGACCGCGCACCGTATGTTCATGGCCGACGCCAGTCGTACGGCTGCGTTCTATCTCTGCGATTTCCATGTAGGGCCGGATCTCGTCACGACAACGCTCAACACCTATGCGGCGAATCTCGGCGGCGAGTGGCTGCGTACCTGGCGCTACCGTCCCGGCATGCTCTGGCTGCGCCATGAGCCGCCGACCTTGGTCTCCGACCGCCACGGGCGCAATCTCGCCGACGTTGCTGCGGTAAACCCGTTTCTTCACTACGAGACTGCGGCGGCCGGGCTTGTATTCCGGCACGAGGCCTATGTCGTCGAAGCGCAGCTCGTCTTCAAGGAGAGCTACTACGGCTACAAGAACGCGGTGGCGGACTGGCAGGCGCTCCAGCGGGAAACGACATTCCCGGTCCCGCTGAAACGGTATTTCGGTTGGGTGAAGGACGGCACGATGGTCGACCGAGCCGAGACGGGCGCACTTTCGCGCCGGTTTGCCGCGCGGCGTGCGCGCGTTTTGGCCGAGTGCGACCCGAAACGTGTGGGAACGATCGTCATTGACGGCTGCTTCTATCAGCGCTCAGCCAGCAGTGGCATTGCCCAGGTGTGGAACAATCTCCTTCGTGAGTGGGCCCCGACAGAGTTCGCGCGGCGGCTCGTCGTGATCGACCGCGGGCGCACTGCACCGCGCATAGAAGGGATCGAATACGTCGATCTCGCCCGTCACCAGTACGAAGATCTCGAGCTGGACCGGGCACGGGTGGAGGACGTCTGCCGTTTCTTCGCGGCCGACTGGTTCGTTTCGACCTACTACTCGCGTTCGCTGACAACACCGACGCTCTTCTTCGCGCACGACATGATTCCCGAGCGCGGATGGTTCGATCTGAAGGATCCGATGTGGGGCGAGAAGGCGTTGGCGATCGAGCAGGCGACGGCGTTCGTCGGCAACTCGCAGGTGACGATCGACGATCTGCACCGGTTCTTCCCCGGCAGTCGGGCGAAGCCGGCCGTCGTGGCACCGCTGGCGAGCCGGCTTCAGCGGGCCAGCGACGCCGAGACGGCGTTGTTCCGGCAGAAATATGGGCTCAACCGGCCGTACTGGCTCATGGTCGGGCCGTCGCCTTACTACAAGAACTGCGGCTATTTCTTCGACGGGATCCGCGGACTTCGCACCCGCCACGCGTTCGACATCGTTTGCGCTTCGGCCCACGGTCTGGACAAGTGGCGTGGCGAGCACTCGATCCGGGAGTTCAAGTTTAGCGATGCCGAGCTTGCTGCCGCGTACACCGGGGCTGAGGCGCTGGTCTTCCCCAGCAAGGTCGAGGGTTTTGGCCTGCCGCTGGTCGAGGCGATGAACTGCGGCTGTCCTGTGATCGCACTCGACACGCCAATCCACCGCGAGGTCTGCGGCGACGCGGCGCTGTATTGCCCTGGCGACGATCCTATGGCCTTGGTGCTGCAGCTCGCGACGGTGCAAGTCGAGGCCGTGCGGATGGCTCAGATCGAGCGCGGCTACCGGCGGGCAAAGCTCTACTCTTGGGCGCTTTGCGCGGCGCGGTTCCGCGGCTTCGTTGAGGAACTCGACCGGCAGGCACCGAAACGGGCCTTTGTTCGTGACTAGGATTGGTGCGAGGGCACGTCCAATGTCTGGAATGCCCCCCGTCGTGGGACAACATAAGACCTTCAATCATATACAAGATCCGAGTCCCAAACTATACTCCGCAATGAAGATACTATTCTCCAACCCGCCTTGGTGGGAAGTCGACGAGAAGAAGACTGTCCGCGGCGGCGTGCGAGCCGGCTCGCGTTGGCCATTCACGATGCCGGTCCGCTCGCGGCCGGACAATCCGTGCTGGGGCGAGTACCTGCCCTATCCGTTTTTCATGGGCTATGCGGCGACGTATGTGGCGCGCGCTACCGGGGCGAAGGTGCGCCTGCGCGACAGCATTGTGCTACGGGAGAGCTATCAGAGCTATCTGGCCTATCTTAAGAAGGAACGCTTCGACCTAGTGTTCATCGAAAGCGCCACGCCGAGCTGGAAGCACGACGCCGCGTTGATCCGGGTCCTGGCCGAGCAGATCCCGGGCATGAAGATCGCTGTGTGCGGCCCGATTGCGGCGGTTAAGGCGGAGGAGATACTGTCGAGCCTGCCGGTCGTGGCATGCATCCGCGGCGAGTACGAGAAGGGTGCGGTGCGGGTCGCCAACGGAGCCACCGGCGTCGTAGATTTCGACTTGCTCACGGTGGAGGAGATGAATGCGGCTCCGTTCCCCTACTACGACCAGACCATCGCGCTGGGCTACACGGATGCGAACCCCAGAGGGCAGCAGTTTCCGCACGCGCAGGTGTGGAGCAGCCGAGGCTGCCCCTACAAGTGCATCTTTTGCGTCTGGCCTGCGGCCATGACCGGCAACGACCCGGACGGCACCGGCAGGCGCATCGTGCGGCACTACACGGCGGAGTACATGGAGGCGCTGTTGAGCGACCTGAAGGCGCGCTTCCCCTATCGCTCGATCTACTTCGACGACGACACCTTCAACCTCGGCAACAACCACGTGCTCCGGATGTGTGAGGTTATGCGCAAGATCCGGCTTCCGTGGTCCGCGATGTGCCGTGCCGACACGATCAAGATGGAGACCTGGAAGACGATGCGCGATAGCGGCTGCTTCGGCGTGAAGCTTGGCTTCGAGAGTGGCAGCCAGTACGTCGTCGACAAGATCGTCAACAAGCACCTCGACCTCGAGGTGGGACGCTCCGTTGTGCTCGAGCTCAAGCGGCTCGGCATGACCGTGCACGGCACCTTCACCTACGGGCTGCCTGGCGAGACCAAGGAGCAGATGGCCGAGACGAAGCGATTCATCGCCTCGCTGCCCTTTGACTCGATCCAAGAGTCCGGCACCGCGGAGATCGAGGGCACCCCGCTGCATACCCTGCGGGAACGCGGGCAGCTCGAAGCCTATGCAGGCGCCCAGGTTGGCGGGACCTACCGGCGCGAAACAGACGGAGTGAAGAAATTCCAGAACCTGGCCTCCGAACTGGCCAATAGCTGAACCATGAAAATCGCGATTTGTCTTTCCGGCCAGATGCGCACGCTCGACCGCTGCGCGGACAGCGTGCGCCAGCACATTCTTTCGCGCTACGACTGCGACGTCTTTGTGCACGCCGCCGACGATCCCGACGCCTGGATGGCGGGGCTGCTCGAGCCCCTCAGGGCCGCGAAGGTCGTGCAGCCCGAGTTCGACGAGAAGAACTACATCCACCGGTCTGGCCGCGGTGTTGTGGCCCCGCAGGGCGTGTTGCGGATGCTCTGGAGCATCCAGGAAGCCGATGCCATGCGGCGCGCGGCCGAGGAGGAGCGCGGGCAACGCTACGACTGGGTCGTGCGGCTGCGCGGCGACACCCAGTTCTTCACGGACATCGAGGACCTAGCCACGCTGGACCCGAGTGCCGTGTACATCCCGACCTACTGCAACTACTGGGGCTGCAACGACCGTTTCGGCTTCGGCGGCTCGGAGGCGATGACGGTCTATTCCCAGAAGTTCGGGCTGCTGGACGAGTACGTCGCTGGCGGCGGCATATTCCACCCCGAGAGCTTCCTAAAATGGGCGCTCGACCGGGGCGGTGTCCCGATCCGTCGCACCGAGATGCTCTTCGACACGATCCGCAAAAACGGCGACCGGGACCGGCCGATCTGGCGGGCGGAGTGCGGCGACGCCGTGCCGGACTGGAAGATGCCCTTTCTGGTCCGATGACCAACGCCGAGCAACTCCTGGAATTCGCACCTGTGCCCGACCAAGGACCGAGCCTGCGTGAACGCTACGGTCTGGAATACCATCTGGGCGTCTGTGCCATCGCCGCGAAGCGCGTGGGCTTCCGCGGCAAGAAGGTGCTTGAAGTGGGCGGGAGCCTCCCACGCGAATTCGTCGCGCAGGAGCTCGGTGTAGCCCAATGGACCGCAGTCGAGGAGATGGATTACTGGAAGTGCGTTGACAGAGTGGAGCATCTCGAGAGCGGGCCGTTGCACGCCGCTATGCTCGGGCGCCTGAAGGAGGCTGGGCGGGAAATCCTGGATCGACCTTACGCCCTGCTTGATGGCGCGATCGAGGACATGCCGGTGGCGCTGGACGGGGCTTACGACCTCGCGTTTTCCATCGCCTGTTTCGAGCACATTTCGCGACTGCCGCAGGCATTGGCACGAATTCGCGCCGCGTTGCGGGTGGGCGGCCGACTGTTTGCCTATTTCGCACCGATCTGAGCCGCGAAAGACGGTCACCATCTTCCAGTCATCAAGGATGGGAGCGGCCGCGAATTCTGTTTCGCGACGAGCCCGATCCCTCCGTGGGGCCACTTGTGGATGACGCCCCCGGAGATGTTCGGCTACCTGTGCGAGCGCACGGACGTCGCCACGGCGGCCGAGATGGTCTACTACATCTACCACGCGCCGCACATCAACCGGCTGTTCCTGGAAGACTACCACGGCTATTTCCAGCATAGTGGCATGCGGGTGGATGCCTTCGAGGGTCTTGGGACGACTGCAATTCCTGAGGACGTACAGGCGTTGTTGGAGCGGCGCCAGTTTCCGTACCGAAACTTCCGGTTCAATGGCGTGCTCGCGATTCTAGAGAAGATGGCTTGAGCGTTAGCCCGGGACATAGCGATGCGGCCGGCGGTGAGGGGGACGGTGATCGGAACGGAGCGGAGTGCTGGTTGTGGTTGTGCTGCATATGGGCGGGTGCGCAGTGGCTGGAGTGTGGTCGGACGTGTCGACGGTCCTGAAACCGAAATCGTGGGAGTGAAGGACGGTCGCGCGGGTGTTCGAGAGTAGCGCGGATGTGATGACGATGAAGTTGGGCTTCATCTCTGCAAGGCGGGCGAGGACTCAGGTGGCGGTAGCGGCAGTTAGCTCGTGGTGCTCGAATCTCGGAAGAGCACTGGGCGGGTTGCGGGTGCCAGCGGAGGAGGGAAACTCCTTGGTGCCGCAGAAGCCGGTGCGATGATGGCGGGCGGGCGGGTGGCGCGGGGCCAGCGAAGGGACCGCTCGCGCATCGCATGCCGACTATTGTCGGGATTCCGGCAGGCGCGGCAGGTGGTGTTCGGCTGTCGCCAGTTTGGCAAAAGTGTCGAGCGAAAGCCTGTCGAGTTTAGCGGGTGAATCCGGGCGCAGGGTGATACAGGGCGAACCGGCGAGGTGGCGGACGAGGGGGTTGCCTGATCTGGGGTCACGGTAGGCTCCCTCCTTGAGGAAGTAGAGCGGGTACTTGGCGAGGCGGTCGGACTGGCCTTTGCGGCAGAGGTAGGTCTTGCTCGGCGAGATCAGGAAGGGAACTAACTCGGTGGGACCGCGAAGGAACTCGATCAGACCATCGGTGACCTCCGGGTACTGATTGGTGAAGGTGTCGTCGACGACGATGATCGGCGTGGGGTGGACGGCCGTGCAGGCGGCGGCGATCTGGAGGTCGGCGCGGATATTGGCGAGGTTGTGGCCGCCATCGACATGGAAGAAGCGACAGCGGTCGCCGACCTGCTGCCGGACTTGAGTTGCCTGTACCGGATCGGTGGTGTCGGCACGGACCATCTCGCAGGTAGGTTTGCTAGCGGCGATTCGCCGGACGGTCTCGCGGAAGCGCTCCGGGCTGTTGCTGATGCCGGTGGCCTTGCCATCGGGGCCGACGTTGAGGTCGAAGATGTCGATCGCGAAGGCGCGTTCGCCGGGGCGAAGCATGCTGGTGAGCATGGCGAACGGGCCGCCACGATAGACGCCCAGTTCGGCGAGGTCGCCTGGCTCGTCGTGCAGCTCCTGAACGAGCAGGAGGAGAAGGTAGACGGTGAGATCTAGCTCGGAGATGATGCCGTCGTCCTTGGAGTAGCGGCCAAGATAGTCGACCCAGCGGGCGAGGTGTGCGTGGACGGTGGCGGTATTCATCAATAGGAAGATTGGGATGGAGTGGCGGCGATGCGGTCGGCGATGGCGGTTCCGGCGAGGCGGAGGAAATCGTCGGCGTAGGCGGGCGCATCCATCAGCGGGGAGCGGCGCATCTGCTCGCGCAGCGAGGAACGTAGCGCGATGAGCTGGGGGCGGTCGCCGGCGAGGGCTACGGCGCGGGCGATGTAGTCGTCCCAATCGTGGGCGATCCATTCGGGGTGGCCGATGTTGGTCAGCAGACTGACTCCGACTCGGGAGCGATGATCTGAGCCGGCCAGACTGACGACGGGCACGCCCATCCAGAGTGCTTCGGCGGTGGTGGTGGTGCCGTGATAGGGGAACGAGTCGAGTGCGATGTCGACTTCGTGGTAGCGAGCAAGGTGGTTGCCGATACCGGTGCGGCGGCCCTCGATCAGGAGGCGGTCCGCTGGGATACCGTAGGTGGCGAACTGGGAGACAAAGCGTTTGTGAAGAAATGGATCCTGTAGGCCGCCGGACTTGAGGTAGAAGTGGCTGCCGGGGACTCGTTTCATGATCTCGGCCCAATGCTCGACGAGCGACGGCTGGATCTTGGCGAGGTTGTTGAAGCAGCCGAAGACGACGTGAGCGCGGGGCGTGATCGCGGGCTCCGGGCTGTTTGGCGGCGGCTGGTAGCACCAAGCGGTGCGGGCGAAGCGGTAAAGCCGCTCGGAGTGGTAACGCTCGGTCATACCGACGGGATCGGCGAGGGCATCGGTGAGCCGGCCGTCCATGTTGCGCAGCCCGGTTGTATTCGGATAACCGAGGAACGAGAGCTGAACGGCTGCGGCCCGGCGGTTGAAGACGGGAAGTAGGTTGCGGGCGGTGTGGCCGGAGAGATCGACCAGGACATGAAGGGAGGCTTCGCGAAGGACCTGGAGAATCTCCGAGTGTTCCTTACCGGTGGTGGTGATCCACTCGTCGCAGCAGGTGCGAAGGCGTTCGGTCACTTTGTCCGGTTTTCCGTCGTTGTGATCGATGGCGACGACGGTACAGCGGCTGCGGTCGAGGTGGGAGAGAAGCGGTTCGAGCCAGTACGCGACGGAGTGGGCTCGGAGATCGGCGCTGGCGAAGCCGATCCGCAGACGTTCGCCGGCGGCAGGAAAAACCGGGGCGAAGGGCTCGGCAGGGAGCTTGGAGTAGCGGTCGAGGCGATCCTGATAGGCGAGGTGTTCGCGGTGGAGCGATTCGGGGGTCTGTTGCGGGTCGTAGTTGAGGGTTAGCAGGACGTTGCTGGCGAACGCAGCGATGGATGGGGAGAGTACCGAGGAGCGTCGGTGGAACTGAAGCGACTCGGTGATGCGACCTTGGCGCAGCAGGCAGCTGGCGAGGTTGTTGTTGGATGCGACGTAGTCGGGGTCGATCTTGAGTGCGGCGCACTGGATCGCGATCGCCTGATTGAAGTGCTCCAGATCGGAGAGCGTGAGGCCGAGATTGTTCATCGCAGCGACGAAGGTCGGCTTGAGCTGCACGGCGCGCTGGAAATGCCCGATGGCCTCCTTGAGGCGGCCAGCCTTGCGGGCGCAGCGGCCGAGCATGTCGTGGGCTTCGGGCACTTCGCAGCCGAGGCGGATAGCTTCCTTGAGTTCGGGCTCGGCCTCGTCCTCGCGCGCAAGGCAGCAGAGCGAGGCGCCGAGTGCGTAGTGCAGCGGGGCGGATTCGGGGAACTCTTGCAGCAGTTCCCGGAAAATGGAGACGCCTTCTTCGTGGCGACCGGTGGTGAGCAGGATTTTGGCGAGGAAGTCGACGTTGGCCCGGTCCTTCGGGTCACAGGCGACGGCGCGCCGGAGACTGGCCAGCGATTCCTCGGCGTGACCGAGTTGCCGCTGGGCGAGGCCGAGGAAGAAGTGTACCTCGGGATTGTTGGGAAAATGCTGGAGCGCTTCGGCGAAACAATGGAGCGCCTCGGTGCCGCGGCCGGTGAGGTACAGCGCCTCGCCAAGGTAGAGGCGGAAGGCGGGTTGGGGGGCGAGCCGAAGTGCCCGCTCATAGAAAGGAATCGCTGCTGCTGGTCGATCGGTCTGCAGCATGAGGTAGCCGAGCAGTTGCAAGGCGTCTACGTTGCGCGGATCGAGCGCGAGGAGTCGGCGGTAGATGCGTTCGGCGTCGTCGAACCGGCGGGCGTCCTGGTGCGCCATGGCCTGAGCGAGCTGGGCGGCGGTGATATTGCACGGGCTGGCAGTCATGGGCTTGGATCCGGAAGGTGAATATCGGCGGGGGCGTTGCCGGCGCGGTAACGCGCGGACATGGCGAGGTATGCGGCTTCGAGTTGGCGAGTGAAGCGGGGAGAGTCGAAAAACCGCCCGACGGTGCGGGCAGTGGCGACGCGGGCGCGCAATGCGGCGAGGGAGGGTGGGGCGTTGGCGAGTTGCACGGCCCTGTCTTCGTAGGCGGTGAGATCGGCGGCTATCAGGTCGGACAGGCCGCTTGCGCGGAGGATTGAGGCGGCGACGCGGCCGGCGAAGGCGTCGCCCGGGGTGGTGAGAACGGGGACACCGGCCCAGAGCGCATCGGAGACGGAGGAATGGCCGTTGAACCAGCGGGTGTCGAGGAAGAGGTCGGCGAGCGAGAGCTTCGCCAGATATTCGGGCTTACGGAGCAGGTGGTTATCGACGATCAGGCGGGAGGGATCGATGCCGAGCCGGGCGGCTTCCTCGCGGAGGCGGTTCTGCATTGTTTCCTCCTTGGCGCGTAGCCAGAGAACGGTCTTGGGCGCGCGCTGGAGGATGTGCAGCCAAGCACCAACGATACTGGGTTCGAGTTTGTACGGCTGGTGGAGCGCGGCGAGCACGACGGCCTCCTGCGGAAAACCGGCCTGCGTGCGAGTTATGGCCGGTGCGATCGCCTGCCGGTCGTCGGAGGGCAGATAGCAGTCGGGCAGGTACGCGATGGACTCGGAGAAATGCGGACGCAAATCGGGCGCGACGACAGTGCGATCGCCGATGAGATAGTCGATGAAGCTGGCCCCGGTGGTGGCCGGGTAACCAAGCCAAGTGACCTGGATCGGTGCTGGCCGCCGGGCGAAGATGCCGAGGCGGGAGCCGATGGTGTGGCCGGCGAGATCGACGAGAATATCGATGCGGTCGGCGGCGATGAGCGCGGCGGTTTCGTTATCTTCGAGTTGGCGGCAATCGCGGTGGTAATCCGAAGCGGCGATGAGTCGCTGCCGGTAGGGGCTGCCGTCGTCGTGGCCGATGTCGTAGGTGAAGACGGTTACGTTTTGGCGGTTGTGGAGCTCGAAGACGCGAGGCACCTGATGCGCGACGGCGTGATCGTTGAAATCCGGTGACACGTAGCCTATGCGCAACGGACCGACTAGACTGACCGGACGCTGCGA
This sequence comes from uncultured Opitutaceae bacterium, assembly GCA_964640465.1. GTDB lineage: Bacteria > Verrucomicrobiota > Verrucomicrobiia > Opitutales > Opitutaceae > CAJCBL01. The sequence goes on along the minus strand of CAZXHR010000013.1, from coordinate 28,247 downwards.
GAACGGGACGACACCGGCGGCGATGGCATTACTCTCGATGCGACCTGCTGCGAGCAATGCAGGGGCGGTGCGGGGGAGCGGCAGTGCGATCAGATTGGAAGCGGTGGCATAGCCGTGGGCGACCAGCGGCGGCACGGCCGCCGCGGCCAACGAGGCCAGTCCTTCCCACTGGGCGAGGGGCAGTCCGCATTTGACGAGACCGAGGGTAATCGCCGGGGAAGGGTGGTGGCGTTGCAGGCGCGCATAGGAGGCGAAGGCCTCGTCGAAACGGCAGATTCGGTACAACAAACGGGCCATCAATTCGTGCGTTGTCCAGTCGCGTGGGGCGAGCGCCAGTCGGCGGCGGCAGAGGCGAATGGCGGCCTCGAGCGCATCGCGCTGGATTGCGGGGCGATAGGCTGCCTCCGCAGCCTCGGCCAAGGCGAGCTGCAGGCCGAGGTGCTCGGGATGAGCGGCCGCGGCGGCGAGGGCTGTGGGCAGAGCGTGTCTGACCGCGCCGGCACGCAAGGCTTGGCGGAGCGACAGTTCGGCTGCCGCGGCGGCCGATTCAGCCGGCGGCGGTTCTGCCGCGAGCTCGGTCATGGGGATAGTCGCTCAGGCGGAGGCCGCTTCGGCGGGCTGCGAGACTGGAGTGCTGAGCCCGGCAATCAAGCGGTCGTCGATGTTGATCAGACTGTTGATCTTCTCGGGCGCGCCGTAGGCGAGGACTTCGAGCGAAGTCTTGTGGACGTAGATGCTGAGCCGGAGAAGGTCGGTGCGCGTGTTCTGGGCGAGGGAGCACTCGGGGTTCTCCCAGTCGGCTTGGAAAATATCCCAGACGCGGAGGTTGAAACGGACACCTTCGTTCATGAACCGTTCGCGTTCGGGGCCGGCGGGTGCCTCCAGAATACGTTTCAACAGGGCGGATGCCTTGGTGAGCACCCGGGCCTCGAGGTCGCGGCCGGAGATGGTTTCCTTCTGAACTTTGCTGTAGGTGTTATGGGCGTTCATTGGCTTTGGCGGTGAGGGCGTCTTCGTAGGCGATGAGCGTGCGGGCGCTTTTCAGCGCCTGGTAGTACTTCCCGTTGAGGATCAATTCTCCGATTTCGTCGATCAGGGGAATGGTGCTGGGCGCGGCGGATGAGAGCGCGTGGACGAGCTGCCAGTATTTCTGGTGATGCGCGGGCAGATTGCCGGGCTCGAAATACATGAGCTGGATCACGTAGTATATCTTGCGGCACACAGTGCTGGCCTCGCGTTCGGTGAGGATGTCCTTCTGACGCAGGATCGGTACCTCGTTCTCGACCGTGAACTGGGCGATGTGTTCGCCGTTCTTGATGAGCGCGCCGCCGACCAAGATGGTCTCGCGGGGCTTGAGCGTGATTTTGAGTGGCACGGGGGAAGGGTGTGCACTGGAGAATATCGGACACCTCCCGTGGTGGTTTAGGGAAAACACACCATGTCGGAGGAAAAAAAAGAGGGCGGACCGAAGTCCGCCCTCTTGCAAAAAGCTCGGTAAACGAATC
>CAZXHR010000013.1:0-26642 GCA_964640465.1 uncultured Opitutaceae bacterium | reverse complement strand
TGGCGATGCCATCGAGGCGGGCGGTGAGGTCGTCGGACCGCTGCTTGAGCGAGACCGAGGTAAAGTAGTTGGAGGGGTTATCCACGGCGCTGTTGACCTTCTTGCCCGTGCCCAAACGAGTCTGGGTGCGGTTGAGGAGGGTGGCCGTGTTCTGCAGAGAAAGCAGGTTGCTGCGAATACCTGAGCTGAGTGAGATGTCTGACATGGGAGTATCCTTTCTGGATTGTTACGGTGTTTGTTAACGTCCGGAATTTCTTGCCGGACGTGAGAGTTATCGGGTCGGGCTTACACAACTTTAGCTGTGGTTGAGCTAACCCTGTGCTTTACGCGGGCGCTGTACGGGACGGATAGGGCAAGAACCCTATGGGAATGCGGCGAGTCGGACAGGCCCATGCAAGTGGTGGCGACGGAGCGCCGCCCTCCACCGATGCGCATCCGCCCTGGTATCTGTAGTCAATCGCTGGTGAGGGATGGTTTGTGGCAGAAACGCGGTGGATGTGGTGAAACGACGGTTACTATATGAGCTTCGCCTTGGGGCGGAAAGGCGTTGACTGGGGACAAAAAAGAGGGCGGACCGAAGTCCGCCCTCTTGCAAAAAGCTCGGTAAACGAATCAGCCCAAGAGCTTGAGAACCGACTGCGCCTGCTGCGAAGCGAGGGACAGGGCGTTGACGCCCAGCGATTGCTGCGTGTTGAGGGCGAGGAGGTTCGCGGCTTCCTCGTTGGTGTCGGCGTTGACCAGGTTGTCCGCACCGGTGGTGAGAACGTTCACCAGTTCCTTGGTGAAGTCTTGGCGGGCGGTGAGCACCCCGAGGTTGGCCGAGAGCTCGCGGGACTTGTTGCGGAGGACGACTTCGGCGTTTTCCAGCTGCGTCACGACCGCAGTCAAGGCGTCGCTATCGGTGAAGCTGTCGCCTTGCGTCGCGATATCGAGATCGCTGTTGGTGGTGCCGTCGGCCGTGAACCCGGTCAGTCCCAGCGTGGAGTCGCCGGCCTTCTCGGAGAACTGGACGGTCAGGCTGCCGCCTTGGAGGAGGTTGACGCCGTCGTAGCCGGAGTCTTCCGCCAGATCGGTGATCTGCTGCATGACCGTGTTGAAGCGGCTCATGAGCGTCTGACGATCGGTGGTGTTGGTCGTGCCTTGAGCGTCCTGCACGATACCCTTGAGCTGCTTGACCAAGGTGGTGATGCCCTTGATGCCGGAGTCGGCGGCCTTTACCGTTTGCACGCCCTTGGCGATGCCATCGAGGCGGGCGGTGAGGTCGTCGGACCGCTGCTTGAGCGAGACTGAGGTGAAGTAGTTCGACGGGTTGTCGACTGCGCTGTTGACCTTCTTGCCGGTGCCCAGGCGGGTCTGGGTGCGGTTGAGGAGGGTGGCCGTGTTCTGCAGCGAGAGCAGATTGCTGCGGATGCCCGAGCTGAGTGAGATGTCTGCCATGGTGGTGGTTGGTTGGTGTTAGTTGGAGAGAACGAGGAAATGATCTGGCGGGAGTGGCCCCCGGTCGCCGTCGACCGGGGGCTCTGTCCCCTGAGTTATCAACCAAACCGGCTGATAAATGCGGAAGGTGTGTGCTTGTACGGAGCGGAAGAGGGAACCGAGGCGGCAGATGGGGTTTGCGAGGCTGCCGCCTCGGGTCGGCTGCGGGCAGGGTGTGCTGCGGCCGGGCTGTGTGGTGGGTATGGCTTTGCTGGAAAGAGCGGTTCAGCGGAGAATCGTCTGCCACTGACGGTCCTTGGCTTGGCGGGCGGCCTTGAGGGCGCCGCGGGCGACCTGCTCCTTGTAGTTGGGACCGATGACGGAGACCTTCGGGTTCTCGTAGCCGTCCTCGATGAGCTGGGTCTGGAGGGCGACGCCGAGGCCGCGGACGAGGCTGCCGCCGCCGGTGAGGACGATGTTCTGGAGGAGCTCCGGCACGGCATCGGGATCGGCGCGGGCGATGAGGGAACGGGAGAGGTCGAGGATGTGCTTGAGCAGCGCCTCGCAGCCGGCGGCGAGTTGCTCGGTGACATCGAACTGACGGGTGCGGCCGGCGACGACGAGGTCGACGACGACTTGGGTCTCGGGGCTCATGACGAAGGAGTGGCGCTCCTTGATCTCGCAGACCTTGTGCAGGGAGATCTGGCAGTCGGGGTAGGTCTGGAGGATGGCGTTGTGGACCATCTGGTCGATGGCGTCGCCGGCGAAGGTGGTGCTGACCTGATCCTCCGGTTGCGGATAGTATCCGCGCATCAGACACAGATCGGTGGAGCCGCCGCCGATGTCGATGAAGAGGGAGTTGCGGACGGGGTCGGCATAGTCGGCGTCGCCGAGGCGGGACTCGTCGCGCAGGCCGAGGGCGGCGAGGAAGGGCTCGGGGATGAAGAGGACTTTGTCGAAGACTCCGGTGACGGCTTGACGCAGTGCTTCGCGGGCGGCGGGGTCGGCTTTGGCGGGCACGCCGATGACAGCGCGGATCTCGGTGTTGGGCGAGATGCTCAGGCGGGAGCGCAGGTGGCGGGCGAAATGGCGGGCGCTGTCGAGGTCGGCGATGGTGCCGCCCTTGAGCGGGCGGACGAGGTTGACGTAGAGCTTCCGCTTGAGTGCCTCGTTGCCGAAGAGGACGGAGGCGTTGCCGGGGAGAACGCCGTCGAGGATGCCATCCTTGGCATAGCCCACGATGCTGGGAATGATTTCGCGGATGGAGATGTCGTTCGACTTGGACGAGCTGGCGAGGAGGGCGGAGGTGTTGGTGCCGAAGTCGAGGCCTACGAGGAGAGTGTCGGAGGCGGTCTGGACAGGGGTTTCTTCGAGTACAGCGGACTTGGATGACGTATTCATGGGACTTGGTTTGGTTGAGGACGTGTTAACTTGGGGAAAGCGGAGGGTTCAGGGGTGCAGCGCGGCGGTGCGGGTGATCTCCTGCGAGGCGTCGATCATGTCGACCACGTCGGCGATGGGGATGCGGCGAGGGGCGATGGCAGGGAAGAACATCGCCGCGGAGGTCGCTTGCGACGTGGGGGCGTAGAAGAAGGATTGCATGCCGGCCGGGAGTGCGGCCGGAGCGGTGGGGAAGGCGACGAGCCGATCGGCAGCGGGGACGGGGACGTTGTTGGCGGCGAGAAAGCGGGCGATGATCCAGTGGCTTTCAACGCGGGCCTGCTCGTCGGCGAAAAGCTGATTCAGCCGGGCCTTCGCCTCGGCGGCCGGCAGGGCGCATTCGGTCGACCACTGGCGGATGAGCGGAGGTAGCTCGCGCTCGAGGATTTCGGCCGCGGCATGGTGCCGCCCCTGACGCCTGAGAATGCAGGCCTCGCGCAGATGACCGGCAATCAAACGCCAGAGGCGTTCGGCCTCGGCGGTGGCTTGCTCGGTGTTCGGAACGGGGCTTGGCATGGAGGCCCCCATAATTGCAGGGTCGATGCCAAGTTTATAAGAAGTTGGTAATCAGGTTGGTGAGAAGATGGTGTCGCTTGAACGGACACAAACTGCCCAGGCCGATGGCAGAAAGTGCCTAGGGCTTGGTCGGCGAGTATTGCGATCCAGGGCGCAGGCCCAGTCGGAGCGCTGGGCGCCGCCATCGGAACCTGGCCGATGGGGCTGTTGAACCGCTGTTGGTTCAGCTTTTCCGGCGAAAAGCCGATGTAGCAATTGAGGAAACGTCATGGATACATCGCCGGCATCGTCTGAGAAGGAATCGCGCCCGTTTTTGGGTGTGAACTTCGCCGCGTGCCGCGTGTACGGCCGGCTCTACAAGAACCGAGAAGGCACGGCGTATGTGGGGCGTTGCCCGCGCTGCGGGAAGTTGGTCCAAGTGCCGATCGGTGCGCACGGGACGGCCCAGCGGTTTTTCATCGTCGATTGCGGGCCGTAAGGCCGGAAAGCGGAATTGGAGCCGACAGAAGGCAACGAAGAGAACGAAGCTGAGTTGGGCTGGGAACCCGACGGGCGGCGATTGGGATCATCTGGCAGAAGAACGGGACGCAGGTGGAGGCATGAACACTGTCTGCCCGCAATCGGGCAGACCGCTGTTCCCTGCGTTACCTTCTGCCGTCCGCTGAAGCCGGCCGATTCAGACCAATTCAGCGCCGCCCGAGGCTCGGGCTGAAGCGCTTGGCCTGCGATGAGGTCTCTTTGGCGTAGATGATGCCGAAGACGCGGCCCTGGAAGTTGTCGCGGGTGATGTAGACCTCGTCCATGCGGCCGTTGTTGTCGCCCTTGGCCCAGAACTTGTCGCCGCGCTTCTCCATGATGCGGTGCACGACCGTCATGCCGTAGCGGGGATGGCGGTACGTGACGATGTCGCCGATCTTGAGGTCGTCGAAGCTGGCCGCCTCGGTGAGCAGGATGGCGCGCTCGTCGAAGACGGGCTTCATGCTGCCGGTGGGCGCGACCGTGATGAGGTCGGCGCCCTTGACCAGATAGCGGGCGGCGGTGGCGATCTTCATCGCGCTGCCCCAGTCGAGAGCGGAAGTGGGGGCCACTCCGCCGTCGCGGCTGCCGTAGCCGTCGCTGCTGGCGAGGGCCACGGTCTGCTGGACGGCGTTGATGTCGGACTCGAGCGTAACCGTGCGAGCTTTGAGCTCGCTGATGGTGTTGTCGCGCTCCGCTACCTTGGCGCGGAGGGCTGCCACCTCGGCGCGGAGGGCGGCGACTTCGCTGTTCGCAACCGAGTCACTTTGGGCGCAGAGCGCGGCGGGCAGCATCACGCTGCCAAGCGCGCAGAGGGCCGAGAGACTGAGGTTGCGGAATCGCATTCTGCTCTCGTTTTCGTACCTCCTTTTTACCTCTACAGTTTCCTAGCCCGAAATGAGGCGGAGGGGACAGGGTGCTGGGCCATCTAGGTGTGCGATCTGGGGGGATTGCCCCGCCTTCGCCCGGCGACGTGTTTGGGACTCGTTCTGGACGGGATTTCAGCCATTCCGAAGCGGCAGGGCGGGCTGTAGGGAGGCCTTGGAAAGTGTCCAGATAATGGAGCAAACTGCCGCGGGCTGCTGGCGGAAAGGTCCCGGGAAACGCCGGCGCATAGTGTCCGTTTGTGGGGGTACGGACGTTTTCGGAAAAACTTCAGCCGAACGGCAGGAAATGCGGGAATCCCCTGCACCATTCCGGGGCGACGGCCCTTGGTCTCCATTCGCGTGGAGTGCTGCGGCACGCGGCGGCTGGCGTGCCGGTTGGCGTTTGGCTTGTGGCGGACAGACGCCATTCTTCCGGCTAGCGCCGGAGCGCGTTTTCCCGCAACGTTCCGCCCCATGTTCGACCACGTCGAGAAGCTCAAGGAGTACGTCCGCTGTGCGAGCGTGTCGGCGGACCCGCAGTTCGCCCCCGGGATGAAGCAGGCTCGCGAGTTCATCGCCGGGCTGCTGCGTGAGAACGGCTTTGCCGTGGAGATCGTGCCGACGGCGAAACACCCGCTGGTGCTTGCCAGCCGCGGCGGCGACCCGAAGTGGCCGCACGTGCTGATCTACGGCCACTATGACGTGCAACCGGCCGACCCGCTGGAGCTGTGGCACTCTCCGGCGTTCGAGCCGGAGGTGCGCGGTAACCGCCTCTACGGCCGCGGCGCGGCCGACAACAAGGGCCCGCTGCTGGTCCACGTCGCCGCGGTGGCGAAGCTGCTCGCCGCGGAGCCGAACCTCCCGCTGCGCATCACCTTCCTGATCGAGGGCGAGGAGGAGATCGGCAGCCCGAGCTTCCAGCCGTTCCTCGAGCAGTACCGCGAGAAGCTGAAGGCCGATTTCGTTTTCCTCTCCGATACCGGCATCCCGCGCGAGGACCAGATCGTCGTGACCTGCGGCCTGCGCGGGCTGTTTACCTTCGAGATCGAGCTCACCGGTGCGCAGGGCGATCTGCACTCGGGCTTGCATGGCGGCGCGCTGCTCAACCCGCTCCAGGCGCTCGCCGAGCTCTGCGCCTCGCTGCACCTGCCCGACGGGCGGGTCAACGTGCCCGGCTTCTACGACGAGGTCCGCCCCGTGCAGGACTGGGAGCGGGCGGAGCTGCGCAAACTCGGCACGAGCGAGGCGGAGTATCAGAAGTTCCTTGGCATCCCGGCGTTCCACACGCCGCCCGGCTACTCGCCCTTCGAGGCGGTGCGGTTCCTGCCCACGCTCGAGTTCAACGGGCTTGGCGGCGGCTACCAGGGCGAGGGCAGCAAGACCGTGATCCCTAGCAGGGCGTTCGCGAAGATCAGCTGCCGGCTTGTGCCCGACCAGGATCCCGAGGTCATCAAGGCTCGCGTCTACCGGGCCCTGCGCGAGCGCTGCCCGAGCGGCGTGCGCATGAAGCTCGTCGACGGCCACAACGGCCTGCCCTACGTCGCCGTGCCCCCAGGCAAACCGAACACGCCGGCCGACCAGTCTCCGGTGCTCGCGCGCGCCTTCCGTGCGACCGACGCCGCGGTGACCGAGGTCTTCGGCAAGCCGCCGCTCTACCTGCGCGAGGGCGGCAGCGTGCCGATCATCGGCGACATCAAGCGCGTGCTCGGCCTCGACTCGCTCATGCTCGGCCTCTTCCTCCCCGAGGACAACCTCCACGCGCCCAACGAGAGCTTCCACCTCGGCGTGATGGAGAAGGGTATCCGCGCCTCGGAGAAGATCCTGCGCGCGCTGGCGCACGGCTGAGCCGGCGCGGCGCGCGGCGGATTACGTAGCGAAACGCGTGAGCGTTTCGATTGTCACGCCGCAGCCGCTCAGTCGGGTTTGCCCGATGTGGGGTGGAGCCGTCCGGCTGAACCGTTTCGCGCTCCAGCTACGCCGACACCGCGTGGCACGTACGGCTCAGGCGATCTCGTGGCCGGAGAGCCAGGCGGCGAGAGTCTCGTCGCAATCGAGGACGACGGCGTTCTGCAGCTCGGGATCGAGCAGCTCGCGGTAGCTCGCCTCGGCGAAGCGGCAGCAGTGGAGGAGCACCGTGGCGCGGTGGCCCGGGGCGCGGACGAGGCGGCCGAGCGCCTGGTTGACCTTCTGCATACCGGGCACCTGGTAAACGAGGCGGAAGGCGGCGTCGCGCGACCTCGCGTTGCAATGGGCGAGCTTGGCGCGCTGCACGGCGTTGACCTCCGGCAGGGCCGGGCCAACGACCATTGCGTGCGTGACGCGGCCGCCGAGCAGATCGATGCCTTCGGTGTAGCCGGTGCCGAGGATGAGGAAGAGCGCGTCGTGAGCGGCCAGAGCGCTCTCGATGAACTCGGTCTGCTTTGCCAGATCGATGCCTCGCGGTTGCTGGGCGATGCGCAGGGCCGGATGCGAGGCGGCGCAGGTCTGTGCGACGGCTTCGGCGTAGGCGTAGCTCGGGAAAAAGACGGCGACGGGAGCAACGGTGACGGCAGAATCGCCGCTCTCACGAGCGGCGCCACAGCGGGGCAGCGGAGACGGAACGGGAATAGCCGCTTTTGCGGGCGGCGCCACGGTAGGCGAGGCAGGCGGCTCACCGGGGACGGTTCGCCCTACCTCGGAAGGCGGAACGCTCACGCGTTTCGCTACGACGGAAGGCGTGGCGCCGAATGCGGCCGCGGCGCAGAGCTGGGCGACGGTGGCGGCGGTGACTTCGAAATGATGGGTGCGCCGCTCCCAACGGGTGTCGACGCGCGTGTCGATCGCGACGCGGTAGGCGCCGTGGCGCCAGGGCGTATCGGCGCGCAGGAATGGCAGGGGCGGAGCGGTCTGCTCCTCCTCGACGCGCAGGAGCGCGGCGCCGGTGGTGAGGCCGGCGAGCTTCTTCTTCGCGCCGCGCGGGAGTTTGCCGAGCGTGGCGGCGAGATCGAGGGGATGCGGTCCGTCGGATTTCGCCGCTCTCGCGAGCGGCGCCACGGTAGGCGGCGTAGCGAAGGCCGTGAGGCCTTCGGCGAGTGGCGGATAATCGCCGCTCTCGCGAGCGGCGCCACAGATGGGAGCTGCGGGAGTCGAAACGCTCACGCGTTTCGCTACGGGGGCGCGGTCGAGGCCGCAGGCGGTGGCAAAGGCGTCGGGCGGGTTGAGCGTGGCGGAGGTGAGGATCGCGTGGCGGAACTGGCGCAGCGTGGCGGCGATGGCGTTGGCGGCGTCGAGGCAGGTCACGCGAAGTTCGCCGCGGGCGGGACACCAGAGGAGTTTCGGTAGCTCGGCGGAGTCGAGGAACTCGTCGAGCTCGGGCAGCTCCCAGAGCAGCTCGGAGACGGTCGGGCCGAGGGCGACGAAGTCGAGCGCGGTGGCGGGCACGAGTGTGGCGAGGCGGCTGGCGGCGGCGCGCAGGCCGATCTCGCTCGCGCCGTCGAGCGCCTCGCAGGGGCGCAGGTCGTCGAGCTCGCGGGCCCAGGCTTCCCAGGCGAGGATGAAGCTGGCCGGGGCGCGCGCGGCGCGGAGGGCGTCGTAGGTCGTCCAGGCGTCGGCGGCACGGACGGAGTGCGAGTAGGCGTCGGCCACGCGGGCGGGGAGGTTGTGCGCCTCGTCGACGATGAGGAGCGTGGAGCCGGCGTCGAAGCCGGGCTGCTCGAAGAAGAGGCCTCGGTTGGCCGGGGCGAAGACGTAGTTGTAGTCGCCGACCCAGACGTCGTTGTAGGGCAGGGCGGCGCGGGTGATCTCGTAGGGGCAGATCGCGGCGGCGCGGCCGGCGGCCTTGAGCGAGTCGAGGTCGCGCGGCTCGCTGTCGAGCAGGTAGAAACGCGGGAGTCCGGAGCCGTGCCAGCGTTCGGCGGCGTCGCGGATGAACGGGCACGCGTCGGGCAGGCAGTGGTAGAGGGTGTTGACGCAGTGCTCGGCCTTCGAGCGGACCTGCCAGACCGGGAGGCGTGAGGCGAAGGCCGCGCGGGTATCGGGAACGGGGGCCGCGGAATCGCCGCTCTCGCGAGCGGCGCCACAGGGGAGGCCGGTGGGAGGTGTAGCGAAGGCCGTGAGGCCATCGGTGGCGGGCGACGCTTTCGACGAGGGAATCGAAACGCCCACGCGTTCTGCCACAGGGTCGGCGGGAATCGCCGCTCTCGCGAGCGGCGCCACTGAAGACGGAATCTCCGGCGCGAGCATCGTCTCCAGTTGGCGGACGACCTGGAGCTGGCCGGTGGATTTTCCGGTGAGGTAGATGAGACGGTCGTAGATGCCCTCCTTCAGCGCGGTGAGAGCGAACTCGAGCAGGCAGCCGGTCTTGCCGAAGCCGGTGGGGGCTTCGAAGCAGAGGACGGACGGAAGGCCAGAGGCGGAAGGCGAGAGGCTAGAGAGGGGGGACGACTGCGGGCGGACAACAGATGACGGAGGCGGCTCACCGGGGACGGTTCGCCCTACCTCCGAATCTGCTGCGCTCGCGAGCGGCGCCACGGAGGGATCAATACCCAGCGCGGCGCGGAGGTCGCGTTGGACGTGCTCCTGGCCGGGGCGGAACTGCGCGAAGGCCGGGCGCACGGGCAGGCCGCGGCGGCGTGCGGCGGCGCGGCGGCGGGCGTCGAGGAAACCGACGAGTTCGTCGAGCTGGCCGTGGAGGATCGCGGTGCTTTCGGCCGGCGCGGCAACGGTCTGCACCAGCCCGGTGCTCGCCTCGATGAAGACCAGTTCGCCGCGGGCCGGCTCGGCGTCGGGCGCGAGGGCGTGGAGGACGAGATAGGCGGCGAGTTGGACGAAGTAGCCGGGAAACTCCGCCTGGAGCTCGGGCTCGGAAGCCGGGAGCGGGCGGGTGACTGTCTTGAGTTCGCGGAGGCGCACGCCGCCGGCGGGAGAGGGGAGATACTGGTCGATCCGGCCGGAGAGGCGGAACGTCCAGCTGCGGTACGTGTAGTCGCCGCCGATCGGCACCTCGAAGCGGGCGCCGGGTTCCTCGGCGGCGCGGGTGCGGAATTCGTTGTGCCAATGCTGGCCGAGTTGAGCGCGCCAGAGCCCGCCGGCGCCGCCGGCCGAAGTGCGGGGGCCGAGGGCGAAGCCCGCCAGTTCGCCCACGCCGAGCGTGACGATGCGAGTGGCGAGATCGAAGTGCATCCGGCGATGTAGGCGGGAAAGCGTCGCGCGCGGAAGGGGGAAATGCGGGCCGAAACGGCGTGCCGCGGAGTGGCGACCCGGAGGCTGGGTGGGGCGACGGTGAGGCTGCCGGACAAAACCCTCACGGGTTTCGCTACGGGAGGCCGGGAAAGCCTCGCGCGGAAAGACCGCGGCGGTCATCGATGCGCGCAACGTTGTCTCGGCGGCGCGGGGCTGGCGGCTTGCGGCCGCGTTTCGGCGGTGCTCGTCTACCGGCGTCATGCGTACCCCGCGTCTGCTTCTCGTCGCCGGCTTTGCCGTGCTGATCGCCCTGTTGCCACTGTCCGCGTTTGCCGCGGCGCCCGCGAGCGTCGAACGGTGGGGAATCTTCGAACTCGAGCTGCGCGGACCGGTGGAGGGGAACCCGTTCATGGACGTCGCCGTGTCCGCGATGTTCACCGACGGCGCGCGCACTGTAGCTGTCGACGGGTTCTACGACGGCGAGGGCGTGTACCGTGTGCGGTTCATGCCGGAGACCGTCGGCACGTGGCGCTACGAGACGACGAGCAACGTCCCTGCGCTCGCCGGTCAGCGTGGCGCGTTCGCCGTGACGCCCGCCGCGGCAGGCAACCACGGGCCGGTGCGCGTGGCCAACACCTACCATTTCGCCTACGCCGACGGCGTGCCGTACCGCGAGCTCGGCACGACCTGCTACTCGTGGACGCACCGGCCCGAGGCGCTGGAGGAGCGGACGCTGCGCACGTTGGCGGCGGCGCCGTTCAACAAGCTGCGCATGTGCGTCTTCCCGCAGTCGCACGGCACGAAGACGATGCCGCCGCCGCGGTTCCCCTTTGCCGGCGCGCCGGACGCGCCCGACTACGCGCGCATCAACCCGGAGTTCTTCCGCCACCTGGAGCGGCGTGTGGGGCAGTTGCGCGAGCTCGGGATCGAGTGCGACCTCATCCTTTTCCACCCGTATGCCGACCACGATGAGTGGAAGCTCAAACACATGCCGCTGGAGGTCGAGGAGCGCTACTTGCGCTACATCGTCGCGCGGCTGGCGGCGTACCGGAACGTCTGGTGGTCGATGGCCAACGAGTACGATTTCATCCGCGACAAGACCGAGGCGGAGTGGGACCGCAACTTCCAGACCGTGCAGGCGGCCGACCCGTATGGGCACCTGCGCTCGATCCACAACGGCAAGCGGATCTATGATCACAACAAGCCGTGGGTCACGCATGCGAGCATCCAGAACGGCTCGGCCGTCGTCGACCCCGGCCGCGCCGAGCTGTACCGCGACGTCTACCGCAAGCCGATCGTGTACGACGAGGTCGAGTATGAGGGAAACAGCGACCGCCGCTGGGCGCAGTTGAGCGGGCGGGAGCTGGTGCACCGTTTCTGGGCCGGCACGGTGGCCGGCACCTATGTGGGGCACAGCGAGGTGCTGCCGGCGTCCGGCGATCCCGACGCGGTGATCTGGCTGGGGCAGGGCGGCGAGCTGCGCGGCGAGAGCCCGGCGCGGCTGGCGTTCCTGCGGCAGATCATCGCCGATGCTCCGGCCGGCGGGATCGAGCCGCTCGACAGGTGGTGGAACCCGACCGTGGGCGGCAAGGCCGGCGAGTACTACCTGATCTACTTTGGCCACGACGCGCCGACGGCGTGGACGTTCGCCCTGCCGCGCGACGGCGTGGCGGAGGGCGCGCTGTACGCGGCGGAGGTGATCGACACGTGGGAGATGACGATCGCGCCCGTCGCCGGCACGTTCACGGCGAAGAAGCGCGACCGGTACTGCTTTGTGGACACCGCGGGGCGCGCGATCCCGTTGCCCGGGAAACCCGGCATCGCGTTGCGCATCCGGCGGGTGGCCGGCGCGGCGGGCGAGATCAGTGACAAACCGCCGGGCGAGTGACGATGCCGACATCGTCGCGCTGCGTATTCCATCCTACGGTTGGCTCACGCGCTCGGCCTGGGCGAGCGCGTGGTTTTATGCGAAGCGCCTGATGCTCTTCGCCTACGGGTGGTTCCTGTACGCGGGGCTGGAGAAGTAGCCGGACACTGGAGGCGGGGGTGCGTGCCCATGCCGAAATAGCGCTCGTCTTCGGCGGCGGAAGTGTCACAGGCTTTCGGCGTCGGTCGGTATCGCGCCCCACAGCGATGCGCTCTTGCGCGATGGGTGTGGCGGCGGGGTGCGGCCCCAAAACCCCAATCCAGACTTACCTCACGAACCATGCGAAGCTTGGCACTTCTGCGTCCGCGCGTCTTGCGCGCACTTCTCACCAACTGTGGAGCACTGACGTCGGGCGCGATCTTCGGGCTCTGCCTGCTCTTGGGCGGCGTCACTACGGCGCACGCGGCCAAGTGGGAGCCGGTCGCTTCGGCGGATCTGGCGGCGAAGGAATCTGCTTGGTCGCCCGGGGCAGCCGCCGAGGTCCTTCTTTCGAGCCATGAGCTTTCGCAAACGGCCAACGGCTCGCATGTGGAGCAGTATTTCCGGGTGAAGATCTACACCCAGACGGGCGTCGAACTTGTGAGCAAACGCGCCGTCGATGCCGACGAGAATGAGATCATCTCCGGGGTGGCGGGACGGGTGGTGAAACCGGATGGTCGCATAGTGGAACTTACCAAAGAGCACATCTTCGAGACGGTTGAGGCGAAGGTCGGATCAGCGAAGCGCACGCGGACGTCGCTTGCATTCCCGGACTTGGAGGTGGGGGATGTCGTTGAGTACCGCTGGAAGAGCTCCTACTATGGCGAGCTCGGCGGCTATCGGTTCCTCATCCAAGATTCGCTGCCCGTGCGCGACTACAGCTTCAAGCTCGCCTCGATGCGCGACCGCGGGTCGATCTACTACATGCATTGTCCCAGCGCGAAACTCACCGAGTTCGGGCTGACGGCGGAGTTGACGGCCCACAACCTGCCCGCGTTCGAGGAGGAGGAGAATATGCCGCCGGCTCCCGAGTTCCAGGCTTGGTTGGCCGTTGTCCGTGCGTACGGCGCACTGAGCGACGAAGACGTATGGACTCTCAGGAGCTCCGAGTGGGCAGCCGAGTTCGAGGCGGCGGTGCGAGCGGGCGGCTCCATCAAGCGGAAGGTCGGCGAGTTGATCCAGGGAGCCGCGAACGACGACGAGAAGCTGCAACGCCTGTATGATTTCTGCCAAGGCTCGATCACGAACTATGGTTGGGTGAGTACGCCTGAAATCCGGGCGGAGAAGGAGAAGAGCCGGAAGGAAACGGTGCCATCCCCGAGCCGTGTACTCGAGCGCGGCGGGGGCTGGCCCGACGACATCAACTATCTCTTTGCCACGATGGCCCGTGCGGCGGGCTACAAGGTCCGACTGGGACGCAGCGCGAGCCGCTCGGAGATCGTGGGGGTGCGGGGGGCCAACGGTCACATCTTCCTCAACCGGCAATGCATTGCGGTTGAGGTAGGTGGGGCTTGGCGGTACTTCAAGCCCGCGGCCTATTTCGTGCCCTTCGGCATGAATCAGTGGTGGGATGAATCCGTGGCGGTGCTGCGTTGCGACGACAAGGTGCTGTTCGACACCACGCCGGCGACGCCCGCGGCGAGCACCCAGGCCAACCGCAAGGGCCGTTTCACCCTCGATGCCGAGGGAACATTGGAGGGCGATGCCGAGGAGAGCTACACCGGGCACGCGGCTGTCGTCAGAAAGATGGAATTTTGGGAGGATTCGGTCGAGGACGTCGCCAAGAAGTTCCGCGAGCGGCTCGTCAAGCGCCTGCCCAACGCCGAGGTGACGGCGATCGAGTGGACGAACCTGCGCACACGGGAGATGCCGTTGACGGTGAAATACCACGTGCGGGTGCCGGGTTACGCGGAGCAGGCCGGCTCGCGACTGGCTCTTGCGCTATCGTTCTTCGAGGCGGGCCAGCCGGTGATTTTTGCCGCGGCGGAGCGGAAGTACCCCATCATGTTCCCGTATGCGTATGGTGAGCATGACGATGTCCAGATCGCTCTGCCGGAGGGCTACGTACTCGACAAGGGCAGCGCACCCAAGCCCGTGGCGGACGTGGCCAACACAATCAGTGCGACGTACAAGCTGCAGTACCTGCCAAAGACTCGGACTTTCACCTACCAGCGCGACTTCGCTTTGGGTAGCAATGGAGTGACCTCGTTCCGGGTCGAGAGCTATCCGGTGCTCAAGGCGCTCTTCGAGAAGGTGCATGCTTCGGATACGCATTCGCTCTTGATCAAACCGAAGGCGACAGCACCGGCCGCCGCGCCAGCGCCGGCAGAAGCCACCACCCCTGCCCCTGTTGCGCCTCAGTCATGAGCTCTCGCTCCTGGGTGTTGGCCGTGTCGGTGGGGCTGATCGCGTTTTCGGCGGCCGGGCTACGCGCGGCGCCGCCCCCGGCGCCGATCTGGGTGCTGGAGATGGCTGCACGGCCGACGCCGCCGATGGCGGCCGGTGCTCCGGCCGTGGTCTTGCTCGACGAATGGAATCACGAGGTGCTGCCCGACGGACGGGCGGTGCTCACTGTTCGCCATGCGGTGCGCATACTGAACCGCTCCGGCGCAGAGCAGGCCAGTGCCAGCGTTTTCTATCAGGACAAGGCGGATTCGGTGAAGACGACCGATGCTTGGTTGGTGCGTGAGGGCAAGGCGGTGACTCCGCCGAAAAAACGCGAGTGGGCCGATGTGTCCGCAGCCAGCAATGGGGCGATCTTCGATGAGAGCCGGAAGCGCACGATCAGCTACGAGGATGTGGTCTGCCTTGGCGATGTCTTTGCGTATGAGACGCGCATCGAGAGGCGTATGCTTTTCGGGCAGGTCCAGAATCGCTGGCATTCCACGCTGCCGACGCTGGTCGACCGCTTCATTTTGCGGTTACCTCCAGGGTGGTCGTGCGAAGTCGTCGCCCGGACGGGCAATGCCGTCGGCCTGCTTCAGGAGAAGGTGGAGGGACAGACGCGCACGTGGGAACTGTTTGATCGCCCCTACCGACCCGACGAGCCCGCGATGGCTGATGGCGCGCGATTGGATGCGCTTGTGGCGGTCAACTTTGTGCCGCCCAAGGATGCTGCGGGTTCGGCGTTGTTCGTGCCGCGCGATTGGGCTGCGGCCGCGGATTGGGATTGGAAGAACAGCCTGGGGCAATGCGATACGAACGCGGCGTTGGCGGCCGAAGCAAGGCGGCTTACTGCCGATTGTGCGGATCAGCTGGCGCGGATCCGCGCGCTGTCGCGTGCTGTGCAGCAACTGCGCTATGTCGGGGTGAACAAGAACCTGGCGATCGGGCACGGTTACCGCCCACAGAAAGCCACCGAGGTCTTCGCCCGAGGGTGGGGCGACTGCAAGGACAAGGCCAACCTGCTGGTCGCGCTCCTGCGGGAGGTCGGAATCGAGGCCTATCTTGCGAGTGCGCAGACTGAGGATGGCCGCCTGGTGAATCCAGGCTGGCCGTCGCTGAGCCAGTTCAATCACGCGATTGTGGCGATCCGAGTGGATGATACGGTGCGTCTCGATCCGATCGTCGACGTGCCCGGCGCGGGGCGACTGCTCTTCTTCGATGCGACCAGCCACACGGTCTTGTTGGGCGATCTTCCGTGGGAGCTGCAGGGATCGAAGGTGCAGGTGATCTTCCCTGGGAACACGGGATTGACGACTTTGCCGGTACTGCCGACCGAGCGTTTCCACCTGTTCGAGGCTGCGCTGGAGCTGGAACTAGTCGGAACCGGAGTAGTCGGCAAATGCACAATGGGTGGTCCCG
Source organism: uncultured Opitutaceae bacterium (assembly GCA_964640465.1). Classification (GTDB taxonomy): domain Bacteria; phylum Verrucomicrobiota; class Verrucomicrobiia; order Opitutales; family Opitutaceae; genus CAJCBL01. The sequence goes on along the minus strand of CAZXHR010000013.1, from coordinate 11,018 downwards.
GCCGTGCGGGAGCCTACTGGCGGGGGTTGGCGCTCTGGAAGACGGAAAAGGAGCAACGCGAGTATTTCGAAGAACGGATCGGCAAGAGCGTGCGGGGTTCTCAGATCCGATCGGTAGCGGCAACCGAGGATCCGGTGACGGGCGACCGGCGGGTCGCCGTGGAGTTTTCGGCGCCTCGGTTCGGCCAGTCCATGCCCGGGGTCGGCCTGATCGTCCGGCTGGATCTGCTGGGGCGAGACAACGTGCCCGCATTCCCGGAGCTGGAGCGCCGCTTGCCGATAGGACTGACACCGGCTCTGGTTCGCGACGTGATCCGTATCCGTCTACCTGACTGTTATGTGGTCGAGGAGATACCGAAGACGGTTCAACTGCAGACTCCCTATGGAAAGTATTCCAGTACCTATGAAGTCAGTGATCGCACCGTTGTGGTGCACCGGTCGCTGATGCTTGAAAACCGGATGGTCCCGGTGGACGAGTACGCGGCGCTGAAAAAGTTTCTCGCCGATGTGGCGAAGGCCGACCGCGCCTCCGTTGTGCTGCGGCAGGCGGAAGTGGCTGGGGCTGCGGTACCGGCGAAGTAGCAGCCGCTGCGGCTGCATGGGAGTCCAACCTGATGCGGCTGTCATATCCCGACAACGGGCTTGCGCCGGCTTCGCGCGGCCTTGAGCGTTGTCCGAACGCCACCGCGCGCCGCGGGCAACCGGGCATGCCGTCCGATTCCGCTGCGCGCATCCTCCACCGCCATGACCCGCTCCGTCGTCTCCTTCCACTACACGCTCCGCAACCAGCAGGGCCAGATGCTCGATTCCTCGATCGGGGCCGACCCCATCCAGTATCTCGAGGGCAGCGGCCAGATCATCGACGGACTGGAGGAGGCGCTGGTCGGCCTGCCCGCCGGCACCAAGCGCGTCATCATGGTTGCCGCCGAGCGGGCCTACGGCAAACGCGACCCCCAGCTTGTGCGCAAGGTTGCCCGCAGCCGCCTGCCCGTGGAGAGCCTCAAGGTTGGCGACATGTTCCAGACCGATGGCGGTCCGTCGGCCATCGTCACCGTCACCGCCATCGAGGGCGACGACGTTACGCTTGATGGCAACCACCCGCTTGCCGACCAGGACCTGATTTTCGATGTCGAGGTGCTTGCCGTCCGCACTGCTTCCGCCGAGGAACTCGCGCATGGCCATGTGCACACTCCTGGCCACCACCATCACCACGACGGCCAAGGCTGTTGCGGTCGCCACGACCATAGCAATGGCGAGACGCCGGAAGGCTGCTGCGGCGGGCACGGCCACCACGGCCACGGGAATCAGCACGGACACGATGGCGAAGGTTGCTGCGGCAAGCACGACCACAGCAACGGCCAGAAGCCCGAGGGCTGCTGCGGCGGCCACCATTGAGCGGAACGGCTTTCGCTTCCTTTGTCGCGCCGGGCACTCTACCGAGGCCCGGCGTTTTTTGCGCCCTGTGTTGGTACCGCTTGTCCGCTGATGCTGCCGGTCGTCCCGTCGGCGCAGCCGTCGAGGTTAGTGCCTTTGACACCATCTGAAGGAGCCGGCATTCAACGGCGGTAACACCGCAGTACCCATGACCCTGACCGAATCCCCGCTCCGCCCGCCGTCCACCAAACCGAAGAAGAGCCGCCGGAAGCTCTACTGGATTATGGGGATTGTTGCCACTGTTCTCGTTCTTGCCGTCGTTGGCGCTGCCAAGGGACGCGGCAGCCGGCCGATCAATGTCTCGACCGAGAAGGCTGTGGTGAAGACGCTCACCCAGCTCGTCTCCGCTACAGGGCGGGTGCAGCCGGAGATCGAAGTGAAGATATCCGGCGAGGTTGCCGGCGAGATCATCGAACTGCCGATCGTCGAGGGACAGCAGGTGAAACAGGGCGATCTGCTCGTGCGGATCAAACGCGACTACTACGAGGCGCAGGTCGAGCAGGACCGGGCGCAGGTCGCCTCGGCGAAGGCGGCCGTGGCCCAGAGCGCCGCGCAGGCGGAGAAGGCCGAGCTGGATTTCGCCCAGGCCGACTCGCTGCACCAGCGCGGGCTGCTCTCCGAGACCGAGTTCGCCGCTGCGCGCTCGGCGTTGCGGGTTGCGCAGGCCAGCGTCGACAGCACCCGCGCCAATCTGATGCGCGCCGAGAGCGCCTTGCGGCAATCGGAGGACTATCTTGCGAAGACCACCATCCTCGCTCCGCGCGATGGCACCATCAGCGTGCTCAACAGCAAGCTGGGCGAGCGTGTCGTCGCCACCGGGCAGTTCACCGGCACGGAGATTCTCCGCGTGGCCGATCTCCAGAAGATGGAGGTGCGCGTCAATGTGAACGAGAACGACGTGATCAACGTGAAGATCGGCGACAAGGCGCGTGTGCGCGTCGACGCCTTCCAGGGGCGCGAGATCATCGGCACGGTGCGCGAGATCGCCAACACCGCCCGCACCGCCGGCGCCGCCACACAGGACGAGGTGACCAATTTCGAGGTGCGCATCAGCGTGCGCGAACCCGAGCTCCAGCTGCGGCCCGGCATGAGCGCCACGGCGGACATCATGACGAAGACCGTTGAGAACGCGGTGGCCGTGCCGATCCAGAGCGTGACCACTCGCGTGAAGGAGACCAACCAGACGCAGGAGGAGCTACAGGCCCAGCGCGACAAGGAGAAGAATGACCGGCAGGGCGCCGGCGCCGCGGTGGCTGTGAGCGATGCCCAGCGTCGCGAGCAGGAGCGGCTCGACCGCGAGAACTTGTCCCGGGTGGTTTTTGTGCGCGATGGCGAGATCGTCCATCAGCGCGTTGTGGACACGGGCATCCTCGATCACACCCACATCCAGATCGTCTCCGGTCTGAAGGAAGGTGAGGAGATCGTCTCTGGCAGCTACGGTGCGATCACCCGCGAGCTGAAGGAAGGATCGAAGATCAAGGTGCAGGAACCGGCGAAGAAGCCCGGCGCGGCGAAGACCGAGAGCGGTGCCAAGAATTCCTGAGCACGCCGCCATGAGCACCGCTCCATCACCCTCCGCCGCCGCGCGTGTCGTCCGCCCCCCGGGTGCGGTGGTCATCGACATCCGTGGCATCACCAAGCTCTACCGGATGGGCGACACGACAATCCACGCCCTGCGCGGCGTGAATCTCCAGATCCGGCGCAACGAGTACGTCGCGATCATGGGTCCCTCCGGCAGCGGCAAGTCGACGATGATGAACGTCGTCGGATGCCTCGATACGCCGACCTCCGGCGACTACTTCTTCAACGGCGGCAATGTCGCCCACATGGACGACGACGAACTGGCCGACATTCGCAACCGGGAGATCGGCTTCGTCTTCCAGACGTTCAACCTGCTGCCGCGCAGCGACGCGCTGCACAACGTTGAGCTTCCGCTGATCTATGCCGGCGTGCCCGCGCACGAGCGCCGCGAGCGCGCCGCCGAGGGCTTGCGCAACGTGGGCTTGGGCGAGCGCATGCATCACAAGCCCAACGAGCTATCGGGCGGTCAGCGCCAGCGCGTGGCGATCGCCCGTGCGCTCATCAACAATCCCTCGATCATCCTAGCCGACGAGCCGACCGGAAACCTTGATACGCGCACCGGCGAGGAGATCATGCAGTTGTTCGAGGTCCTCTACGAACGCGGCAATACCATCGTCCTCGTGACCCACGAGGAGGACATCGCCCGGCACGCCCGCCGCATCGTCCGCCTGCGCGACGGCGTAGTTGAAAGCGATCAGGCGGCGGGATCCGCCTGATTTGCGATTTAGGATTGCCGATTTTCGATTGGAGAACACCGCCATGACCGAAGACGAGTTCAAGGACCGGACGAAGCAATTCGCTCTGCGGATTCTGAAGCTGGTGGATGCGCTGCCGCGCAAACGAAGTGCGGACGTGCTCGGCAATCAGCTGGCTCGGTCGTGGACTTCGGTCGGGGCCAACTATCGCGAGGCGTGCCGTGCGCGGTTGACGCCGGAGTTTGTCGCCAAGCTTGCCGTCGCCGAGGCGGAGGCGGACGAATCGGCGTGGTGGATCGAGTTGATCACGGAGCATGCTCTGCTGCCTGCCGACCGACTGGCAGAGCTGCATGCCGAAGCCGTCGCACTGACGAAGATGCTAGCTGCCTCACGGATCACCGCCCGGAGCAATCGAAAATCGGCAATCGAAAACCGAAAATCGTGAAGCGGTTGCTCTTCGAGTTCAACGAGTCGATCCGGATCGCCGCGCAGCAGATCCGGGCCAACCGCATGCGCTCGGCGCTCACCGCGCTGGGCGTGATCATCGGCATCATCGCCGTCACGCTCATGGGCAGCGCCATCGGCGGCATCGACCGCGGCGTCAACGACAGCCTCGCGGTCGTGGGCGACGACGTCCTCTATGTCACCAAATGGCCGTGGCGCGATGTGGAGGACTGGTGGAATTTCCACAACCGGCCGAAGATCCGCACCGAGTACGCCGAGCAGATCAACGACTATGTGCGCGAGCATCCGGATGTGCCGATCAAGCTCGCCGTGCCGGCCGACGAGATGTTCACGAACGTCTATCGCGGCGACTATGCTGTGAATGCGGTCTACACGCTGGGGACGACCTCCGAGTTCCCGCGCATCGGGCGCGGCGACATGTTGGACGGGCGTTTCTTCAGCGAGACCGAGTCGCGCAGCGGGCGCAACGTGGCCGTGATCGGTTTCGACATCGCCGACGCGCTCTTCCCCGGCATCAGCGCGGTGGGGCAGACGGTTCGCATCCGCGACCAGCAGTTCACGGTCGTCGGCGTGGCGGCGAAGCAGGGGTCGTTCCTCGGGATGTTCAGCTGGGACACCAACGTGATCATCCCGCTGCAGACATTCCGCCGGATGTTCATGCGAGCCACCGAGAGCGCCGAGATCCGTGTGCAGATCGACCGGAGCCGCGCGGAAGAGGCTCGGCTGGAGCTGCGCGGCATCATGCGGCGGCTGCGCGGCGTATCGCCGGAGATGCCGGACAATTTCGAGATCAACACGCAGGACAGCATCAAGAAGCAGCTCGATCCCGTGCGCAACGGGCTGGCGCTGGCCGGCTTCGTCATCACGGGGCTGGCGCTGTTCGTGGGTGCGATCGGGATCATGAACATCACCTACGTGAGCGTGAAGGAGCGGACCCGCGAGATCGGCACGCGCAAGGCGCTCGGCGCCCGGCGGCGTGCGATCCTGCTGCAGTTCCTGATCGAGGCGGTGGCGATCTGCATCGTCGGTGGCGTGGTGGGTCTGGTGCTTTCGGGCTCGTTGGCGGCCCTGGTGGCCTGGCTGGCGCCGAGTCTGCCGGTCGTCTTCCCGCTCTGGTTGATCGTCTTCGGCATGGGGATCTCGGTGGCCACGGGCGTCGTCTCGGGCTTCGCTCCGGCGGTGAACGCCAGCCGTCTCGATCCGGTGGAGGCGCTGCGCTATGAGTGACCACAAACGCCACCTCGGTCTGCCGTTCTCCGAGATTCTGCGCATGGCGTGGAGCTCGGTCTGCACCCACAAGCTGCGCACGGCGTTGACCATGCTGGGCATCGCCATCGGCGTGTTCTCGGTGATCGGTGCGATGACGGTGATCTCCGCCCTGCAGGCGTCGATCGAGGAGCAACTCAACGTCCTCGGTTCGACGAGCTTCCAGATCAGCAAGTATCCGGCGATCCACAGCCACGGCCCGATCAACCCCTACGCCAACCGCCGCGACATCACGATCGGCCAGGCGCAGCGTATGAAGGAGCTGCTCGCCGACACCGGGGCTACGATCAGCCTGCAGGTGGCCGCGTGGGGCCGGCAGGTGTTCTACGAGGACAAGAAGACGAATCCGAACAACCGGCTGGTCGGTTCCGACGAGGCGTTCATCACCGGGCGCGCCTACAACCTCCAGTTGGGGCGGAACATCACGCCGCAGGATGTCGAGTTCGGTCGCGCGGTGTGCGTGATCGGTGCCGACACCCGCGACCGGCTCATCCCCGTGGGCGATCCGCTGGGCGCCATCGTGCGCGTGGACGGGCAGGGCTATCGCATCGTCGGCGTGCTCGAGCGCAAGGGGGAGTTGTTCGGCCAGAGCCAGGACAACCTCGTGATCATCCCGATCACGCGCTATCTGCAGGTGTACGGCCGCGAGAATCGCTCGATCGGAGTGAACGTCCAGGCGCGCACTCAGGCCGAGATGGGCGGGGTGATGGACCGTGCCTACGGCGCGATGCGCGTGGTGCGCGGGCTCCAGCCGGAGGATGCGAACGACTTCGAGATCTTCTCCAACGACACCCTCGTGAACGCCTTCGACAAGATCGCCAAGGTGGTCGGCGCCGGCGCGTTCGTGATCAGCCTGATCGCACTGCTGGCCGCCGGCGTGGGCATCATGAACATCATGCTGGTGAGCGTGACGGAGCGCACGAAGGAGATCGGCATCCGCAAGTCCCTCGGCGCGCAGCGGCGGGCGATCCTCAAACAGTTCCTGATCGAGGCGATGGTTATCGCCCAGTGCGGCGGGCTGATCGGGATCGCGCGGGGCGTGGGCGGCGGCAATCTTGTCGCCAAGGCGATGAACGCCGGAGCGGTGTTCCCCGTCGGCTGGACGATCACTGGCTTCGTCTTTTGTTCGGCCATCGGTGTAGGCTTCGGTTTCTACCCCGCATGGAAAGCTGCTCGGCTCGATCCGATCGAGGCGCTGCGCTTCGAGTGAACCGCGGCCCGTGGGGGCAACGAAGTCACGCGTGGCATGGCTCGCCAGAGCCATGATTCCGGGCTGCGGGGGAAGTGCGGCGCAGGCGAGGGCGCGCAGACACGGGGCTGGATCCCCTTGCAACGAGAGCGGCGGACCGGAGAAGTTCCTTGCTGCAAACGCGGAGGAATCTGTCCTGAGTTTCCGCATGCCGGCCCTCAACCGTACCCCGTTGTTTGGCTTCAACCAGCGGCATGGCGCCCGCTTCGTCGACTTCGGCGGCTGGGAGATGCCGGTGCAGTACCGTAGCATCCTCGAGGAGCACCGCGCGGTGCGCCAGCGTGCCGGGCTTTTCGACGTGAGCCACATGGGCGAGATCGAGGTGACCGGTCCGGAGGCCGTGCGCTTCCTCGACCGGCTCGTCACCAACGACGTTTCGAAGCTCTTCCCCGGCCGCGTGCTCTACTCGGCGATGTGCCAGCCCGACGGCGGCGTGGTCGATGATCTGATCATCTACTGTCGCGGCGCGCAGGATTTCCTCGTGTGCGTGAACGCTTCAAACACCGACAAGGACGCGGCCTGGTTTGCCGAGCATGCCGCAGGTTTCGATTGCCGGGTGCGCAACGTGTCCGACGACTTTGCGCTGCTTGCGCTCCAAGGACCGGCGGCGCAGGCGATTCTCCAGCCGTTGACCGCCACCGACCTCGGCGTGCTGAAGTACTACCACTGTGTGCCCGGCTCGGTGGGCGGCGCGGAGTGCTTGATCGCGCGCACCGGCTACACCGGCGAGAACGGCTACGAGCTGTTTTGTCGACCGGAGGTGGTGGAGCGCCTCGCCGAGGCGCTGCTCGCCGCCGGGCAGGCGCACGGGCTGGAACTGGCCGGGTTGGGCGCGCGCGACAGCCTGCGGCTCGAGGCCGGTTATCCGCTCTATGGGCACGAGATTTCCGAGACGATCACACCGCTGCAGGCGGGGCTCGGTTGGGTGGTGAAGCTCGACAAGCCCGGAGGCTTCATCGGCTGCGAGGCGTTGCGCGCGCAGCGGGATGCCGGGCCGACGAGCCGGATCGTGTTCTTCAGGACCGGCGACCGGCGCATCATTCGCGCGGGCTCGCCGGTGACCGGCGGCAGCGGCGCGGTCGTGGGTGAGGTGAAGTCGGGCACGCTCTCGCCGGTGCTCAACGAGGCGATTGGCTCGGCGCTGGTGAAGGCCGGTGCGACCGAGCTCTCCGTTGACGTGCGAGGTACTGCCATCAAGCTCACGCCGGTTCGGCCGCCTTTCGTTACCCTGCCTGCGAAGACCTAACCCCTCCACGCCATGCCTGTGCCTAGCGACTGCAAATACGCGAAATCCCACGAATGGACGAAGCTCCTGCCCGACGGCACGGTGCTTGTCGGCATCACCGACTACGCGCAGAACAGCCTAGGCGACATCACCTACGTACAGCTGCCGAAGGTCGGTGCAGTGCTCGCGACCGGCGAGAGCTTCGGCGTGGTCGAGAGCGTGAAGGCGGCATCGGATCTCTACGCGCCGATTGCCGGCACGGTCTTCGAGATCAACGAGGCGCTCAATGCGGCGCCCGAGACGGTGAATCGCGATCCACAGGGCGGCGGTTGGATGATCAAGCTCAAGCCGGCAAACGCCGCCGAGCTCGACGGACTGCTTTCCGCTGCCGACTACGAGAAGCTGATCGGCTGAGCGGCGTTTGGCCGCTGCGGGACGCGAAAAAGGCGCCGTTCGTGCGGCGCCTTCGAGTTACTGGGATTGGGCTGGGTTTGGATCGGCAGGTGCCGGAGCTGGTGGCGTTGCGGGTGCGGCGGGTGCCGCTTCGGGCTTTGGCGCGCTCCCGTCGTTCTCGGCCGGCTGCGCGGGCGGCGGACCGGGATCGCGGGAACCGAAGGTGAGCGCGAAGACGGAATCGAGGAACGGCTGCGTGGCGTGGAAGACGGTGTTGAACTCGGCGGAGCCGACGAGAAGCGTGGTGCCACCTTGGCGGTTGCCTAGGAGGAGCGTGGAGGTGGTTGTGCGCTCGGCTTCGCCGGCCGCGCTGAGGGCGATGGTGATGTCGAGCTGGTAGATCCAAGGCTGCGGCTGACCGTCGATTTCGAGAGTGGCGGCGAAGGCGTCGCGGACGAAGTCCCGGGCGCGGAGCGTGCGGAGCTCGCCGAGGAGTTGTTGCACCGCGTTTTTGAGCTCCGGCTTCTCGGACTCGAGGGCGGTGTCCCAAGTCTGGCCGGCGGCGAGGTCCTTGGCGAAGACGACGGAGTTGTCGGCGACGCGGCGCAGCGAGATGCCGGCGATGCGGGCACCAGGGGGAAGGTCGCGCAGTGTGCGCAGACGATAATGACGGGCGACGACGGGCAGCTCCTCGAGGATGGAGGAGCGGACCTGATAAACGAACTGGGTGTCGGCGACGCGGGCGTAGGTGAGGGGCTGGCCGGATTCGCTGGTGGTGACACCGAGTTGGAGGGTGATCGCGACGGGCTGGGCGGATTGATCGGCGGCGAGGGTGAGGACGACTTCACGCTCGGCGCGGTTGAATCCCCACTGTTCGAGATCAGCCGGGAAGGGGGCATCGCTTTGGAACGTGACGGCGCGGAGCTGGCCGAGCTGTTCGATCAGCCGGGCGACGACGGCGGGATCGGCGGACTGGGGCTGGGCGACCTCGGTGCCTTGGCGGGAGAGCACCTGCCAGGTGCCGGATTCGAGGCGTTGGAGGGCGACTTCGGGCTGACCGGGGGCGGTGAGCGAGATGGCGGTGAGGCGGGCGGGCTCGAAGTCGAGGAGCCGGCGCTCGCGTAGCTTGGTCTGGGCGTTGCGCAAGTCGTCGAGAAGGTCGTCGGAGACCTTCACGGTGAAAAGGGCGGCGCGGTCGTCGAGTTTCGCGTACAGCTCGGTCTCGGCGCGGGCGACGCCGGGCTTGGACTCGGCGGCGACGGGGGCGCCGAGCAGGAGGATGGTACGGCGCTGGGTGCCCTCGACGGTCAGGCGGAATGCGGGGTTGTCGAGGCCGGTGATGCCGGCGGCGGGCGGGGTGTCGAGGAAAGATGCGACGGAGAGCTCGCGGATGCCGCTGAGGACGAGCTCGACGGCGTTCTTGTCGGCGCGGGTCTGGATGGGGGAGTGGAAGGGCCAGCGCTGGGGTTGCGGGGTGCGGGCGAGGCGGACGCGGAGGTTGCCGGGGGCAGGAAGCTGGACGGCGAGCGAGCGGGCCTCGAAGACGGGGATATCGACAAGGGCGGTGCTGCGGAACTGGTCGGGCCCGAGCATGAGGGCCTCGACGAGGCTGCGGCCGACGACGTGGATGCGGGTGCCGGCGGGGTCGAGGACGTAAAGACGATTCTGGACCTGGGTGGCGGCTCCGATCTTGAGATCGAAAGTGGTGTCGCCGGCGGTGAGGCGGAGGACGATGGCGGCGGGATCGAGGCCGTAGTCGGCGAGCTTCTGGCCGGTGTCGCCGAGCTTCGCGACTTCGAAGCTGGTCTCGTTCTCGAGGAGGAGGAGTTCGTTGATGAGGCGCTCGACGGCGTTCTTGTCGGCGGGCCAGTCGTAGGGGGCGCCGAGGAACCAGTTGTCGTTACGTTTTTCGAGGACGAGTGGCGTGGCGACGTTGGCGGGGTGGATCTCGATGCGGTCGAGGGCGGCGACCTGTCGGGGAAGGACCTTGCGGGTGTGCGGGGTCGCGTCGTTCCAGACGACGAACTGGAAGATGAAGTAGAAGAGCGCGACGTTCAGGAAGAGGAGAACGAGGGTGACCTTGGTGCGCATGGGCGGGAAATTTTCGATTTGCGATTGGCGGAACCAGGAGATGCAGGCTGGGCTGCGCAAGCTGACGGCTCGGAAATCTGGAACTCAGGAAATGTGCGGGAGATTGGTTGCGTGGAGGCGCCGCGTGGGAAATCGGAAATCGGAAATCCGAAATCGAAAATCTCAGGAGCGGCGGGACCAGTAGACGAAGAGGCCGAGGAGGGCGACCGCGCCGGGGACGACGAGCAGGAGGGCGAGGCGGAGTTTGCCGAGCTCGGTCTGGCTGAGTGCGAGCTGGAACTTGGCGACGGGGCGCGGGGGGATGTTGAGCTGGGTGTCGCGCTCGGTGGCCCAGTTGATGGCGTTGCGGGCGAGGACGAGGTTGCCGCCGTCGAGCCGGTTGTTGCCGAAGATGTCGGCTGTGCCCAGGACGATGAGCCGGCCGCCGCGGATGCTGAAGGGAAGGTCGGCGGCGGTGACGCGTTCGGATACGACGGCGACCGGGAGCGAGGGGGCGGTGGCGGTGCCCTTGATGTCGACGCCGGCGTCGAACTGGGCGGTGCTGGCTTCGCGGTAGGTGCGCTCCCCCCAAGCGGAGGGGGAAGCGCCGATCAGGTCGGTGACCTTGAGGGTGGGGTCGG